>NZ_JBSPZA010000010.1:0-105249 GCF_053851535.1 Desulfoplanes sp. PS50
AACGCCGTAAAACCCAAGGAGCACTCTCCATGTCTTCAACCAGCAAACGCCCTCAGGATTGGACTGCCGAAGAACGTCTACAAGCATTGGTTGAAACAGCGCCCCTATCTCCAGAAGAAAAAAGTGCGTGGTGCAGGTCAAGAGGTGTGCATGTTCAACATCTCGACAATTGGAAAAGAGATTTTCTAGAGGGAGCTTCTCAGAAATCCAAGTCGAAACGATCTTTGAATGATTCAAAAATTCAAAAAAAAGTTCATACATTGGAAAAGGAGTTGCTCCGTAAAGAGAAAGCTCTAGCTGAAGCATCTGCCCTGCTGTTGCTCAAAAAAAAAGTGGACGCGATCTGGGGGGATCAAGAGGAAGACTGATCACCCCGGAAGAAAAACAACTGGTCATCCAGCTGATTCGCGAAGCTGTTGCCTTGGGAGCGAGAAAGAAAAAGGCCTGTGAGATTCTGGGACTTTCCCTACGAGCGTTACAACGTTGGGAAAAGCACGGTGTTGAGGATAAGCGTAAGGACAACAACAAATCTCCCGTCAACAAGCTGACAGAGTTCGAGAAAAAACGGGTTCTGAAAGTCGCAAACAGCAAAGAATTCAAAGATCTTCCTCCGAGCCAGATTGTCCCCAAGCTCGCTGATAGAGGTGAGTATGTCGCATCAGAATCCACGTTCTACAGAATACTCAGGGCAGCTGGTCAAAATGCTCACAGGGCAAAATGCAGACCAAGAAAAAACAAGGCTCCCAAGCCGTTGACTGCGACAGGTCCGAACCAGGTCTGGAGCTGGGATATAACATATCTCCCTGCGCCTATACGAGGAACGTATTGGTATCTCTATATGTACCTGGACATCTACAGCCGCAAAATCGTTGGCTGGAGTGTGCACGAAACAGAGAACTCAGATTATGCGTCGGAGCTTGTTCGGACCGCTTGTTTCACTGAACAGGTTGCGCGGGATCAACTGGTCATTCACTCCGATAACGGATCACCGATGAAAGGTTCTATCATGCTTGCCACGCTGCAAGAGCTTGGAGTGATGCCATCATTCAGCAGGCCAGCTGTCAGCAACGACAATCCCTTCTCGGAATCGCTATTCAGGACCTGCAAGTACCGTCCTGATTATCCGGAGAAGCCTTTTGAAACTTTGGATGTCGCCCGGAAATGGGTCTCTCAATTCGTAGCCTGGTATAACACAGTGCATCTTCACAGCGGGCTGCGGTTTGTGACCCCGGATGACCGTCATCAGGGCCGAGATAAGCAGATATTGTACGCACGACATCAACTCTATCTGGCTGCTCGGAAGAAACGGCCTGAACGCTGGGCTAGAGAGACCCGAAATTGGTCTGTTGTGGGCGATATAAAACTCAACCCCAAGGATCACAAAGAAACATCAAAACGGAAGGTCGTATAGGTATCAAAAAAAGCGACAACTTCTTTGACAATTACCGTTCATGATGCTGCCGTTTTTGCAAAACCTGTTAACCCATGGGGTCTGACCCCTCGAAGTACTTGATATCGTTTGATTTAAGCTTTAAAAAAGGCTATTTTTCGTGTTTAGAATTAACGGCATGAGTCACGATTAGCTACAGATATTTGAGATATATGGCTATTTGCCATATATGGGTTGCTATGGGGTCTGATCTCTTGAACTGTTTTTTGCACGTCCAACGTACTCCAAAAAGCAGGAACTGTTTCGTTGGCAAAATTTAATTTGCTCATGGAAAGAAATGCCTCGACCTATTAGATTCTTTGTTCCTGGCCATGTGTGGCATATTACGCACCGGTGTCATGACAGGGAGTTCCTCTTGGACTATGCCGTACACCGTAATCTTTGGATAAAATGGCTGGCCGAGGGCTCTCTTCGGTATGGAGTGCCCATTTTGAATTTTACGGTCACGTCCAATCATATCCATCTTCTGGTTTTGGCGCCTGAAGATAAGACGGCTATTCCCCGGCTGATGCAGCTTGTGGCGGGCAGAGTCGGGCAGATTTATAATAAAAAGCAATGCAGAAAGGGCTCCTTTTGGGAGGACAGATACTACGCTACGGCAGTACAGACAGGTGAACACTTGGCCAGGTGTTTTCTGTATATTGATCTCAATATGGTACGGGCAAAAGTCGTCAATCATCCGGCCAAGTGGCAGCATGGCGGGTACCATGAGATCGTCAAACCCAAGAAGCGATACCGGCTAATCAACCGAGATGAAGTTGGCCGCCTGTTGGAGATTGAGGAGAAAGACCTGAGTAAAATTTATCAGGCTCGGATCAAGGAAGCTCTCCGAAAAGGGAATTTATCAAGAGACGATATCTGGACAGTAAGTCTTGCGGTTGGTGACGATGGCTTTGTGGAGAAGGTCAAAAAGAGTGTCGGCAGATTTGTGGCAAAAATGAATCTAAGGGAAGAACCTGCTGCGTATGGCCGGATCGAGCAAGTTTTTGAGAATTCCCTGGAATGGAAGATTTTTGATGAGTCCGAATTGTAGTAAATTCTCCTTTATTTCGTTGGTTTATTTGCGTTTGGGCTGAGTCCGGTTCATTCTAAGGCCGGAAACCGAACCTTTTTGAGCAGAAAAAATTGGAATATCAAATAGTTAGATGGGTCAGACCCCACGGCTATTTTCAGCATAACTCATTGTTTAACGGGCTAAATTCATTTGACGAGCAGTTTCGTATCGCAGGTGATTCTGATTTCTTGATTAGAGAACTGAAGGATAGAGACGCGAAGTTTATCCCTATCACCATAACAAAACATACGATGGGTGGGGTAAGCGCAGATTGTAAAAATATAACAGCCTGTTATGACGAATGTAAGGCTATAATGGCAAAATACGGTCTTAAAGTCCCCTTCATGACAATGATTGTTGATTGGAGTAAAGTAAAAATAAAAAGTTTGCTGTATCGTTGCCTTGATAAAAAAAAAGCGAATATATGTCGCGATGTAGGAAGATTTTTTTTTCGCAAGAAAAAATTATGGTCTAAACTAGAGAATGGTCAATGAGCGATGTGTTGATAATCACTGGTTTTCATGACAAACTGGAAACAGATAGTCCTGTGATATCTATTTTAAATTATTCAAAAATATACGCTGCTTCTTTTGGATTGGCTATGATTATGTTTTTGTGGCCGATGCAAATTTCAGTTAGTGACTCAGGCATTCCGATATATATTCCGATAAGCCTATTTTTGTTGCTGGTTTCAAATATAGATTACAAGTATATATTTGTTTTCTTGTTATTTTTTTGTATACTAGTGTTTTTATCTCTTTTACAGTGCCTTCAAGGTGTTAGTTTTACAACGCCGATACGTTCTCTATTGTCCATACCTATATTTTGTTTTGTAGTTTCCTGTGCGTATCGATGGATAGCATTGGCAGAAAAAAATAATTTTTTGATTTTTTTTAAAATTGCCAAGTTATTTCTTCTACTTCAGTGTGTTCTTCAGGTAGCCCAGGTTGTTCTTTTTGAGCTAGGTATGTTTGAAACGCATTATCAGCATCTTTTTGGATTTCCAAGATGTTCCGGCTTTTTTGAGGAACCTTCGCATGTTGCTTATGGTCTGTCTCCATTTTTATTTTTATTTTGTTTTTATAACAAACTTTTTTTTGCATGGATGGGCCGGAAAGAAGCTATTCTGATTTTTTGTATATTTGCTCTTAGTCCTTCTTCAACCCTTGTTGCTGTTTTCATGATCATTGTATGTTTTTTACTAATTCGATCATGCAATTCGCTTAAATCATTTTTAAGGATTATTTTTCCTATTCTTCTATTATCATTTTGTATTTTTGTTGCATTATTTCAAGTCCCAGCAACATCAGAAAGATTTTTTAATTTAGTCAATGTTTTTTTTGACCCATCAATTATTCAAGCAAGTGATAACTTATCAGCTCTTATGTTTTTAAAAGGTTTCCAAATGGCCTTTGCCTCACTGCAAAATTTTCCCTTTGGTTCTGGTTTTTTGAACTTTCAATTTCTGAATGATTACAGTTCTGTTAGCATGTTAAGCGATATGCACTATGTAATGAATATGCATGATGGGACTTCTGTTGGATTCAAGCTTGTTGGGGAATATGGATATATAGGATTGCTTTTAATTTTTTATTTGATATGTGCATTTCTTAAAAATATTAGAAAAACCAATATCAAGTTGGTCTTTCAAAATATGTGTTTTTTTGGAGTGATTGTTTGCTGTGTGAGGGGGGGTTCATATTTTGATGGTTCCCCGGTTTTTTTCTTTGCTTATGTGTTTTTGAATTTGTTTAAAAGGTATCGTATCCCATATGTGGCTAATCGTATGGAATTATTTCAACATAAGAACAAAGTGAATTTGTCTGTGTAATATGATTATATGATATTAAAAATTCTTTTTTTTGCGAAAATATCATTTACAATTTATTCCATGTGCATTTAATAAGGTATTAGTGATGTCACAAGTAGTTGTTAATACGCGTATCCTTAGCGGCCACATTACTGGCGTACAGCGCTATCTCTACGATATTTTGGACGTACTTCCTCGTGACGCCCGAATTGATTCAATTAGCCCTGAGAAGCCAATGCATGGAATTGCTGGACATTTTTGGGAGCAATTTGTTTTGCCATCGCCTGTCAGGGGAAAAGTGCTTTGGAGCCCAAGCAACACAGGCCCTCTTGCTGTCAGTAAACAAGTTGTCACTATCCATGACGTTGTTCCTCTTGATCATCCGGAATGGTTAAACACTCGTTTTGGAGCATGGTATCGATTTTTATTGCCAAAACTTGTTCAAAGGGTTGAGCGGGTAATTGCTATTTCTGTATTCACAAAATATCGTTTGCTTGAAAGAACAAATATTTCTGCAGATAAAATTGAGGTCATCTACAATGGAGTAAGCCCACGATTTAGCCCTCAATCTTCCGAAAGCATCGCAGAGATGGTTCAATCCCTTAAAATTCCGAGCAAAAATTATATTCTAAGTCTTGGTTCTCTGGAGCCCCGCAAAAATTTAGGTCGTTTACTCCAAGCATGGAATTTTATCCAATCAAAAGTGCCAGATGATATATGGTTGGTTGTAAGTGGCGCAAAAGGGAAAAATTTGGTTTTTCAGGATGTCCCGGAATTAAAAAAATTGCCGTCACGTGTATATTTGACAGGTCATGTACCCGACACATTACTTCCTCAATTATATGCCGGGGCGTTAGCGTTCGCTTACCTTTCTGTTTATGAGGGATTTGGCCTACCTCCGCTTGAGGCTATGGCGTCCGGAACGCCAACTCTTGTTGGCAATCGAAGTTCGCTTCCGGAGGTTGTTGGCGATGCGGCTATTCAAGTTGATCCATACGATGCAGAAGCAATTGCCGAAAGCCTTAAGTTGCTCATTGAAGATAGTGAGTTGCGGAATGTACTTCGAAAAACAAGTATAAAGCAGGCAAAGAAATTCAGTTGGAAAAATACAGCAAAGCAAACATTGCAAATTTTAAATAAAGTAATATAACAAATTGATATATAAACTCGAAACTTTAATGGATTTAAAATTCAAACAGTCGATTCTGGGAACTAACGTTCTATTTTGGAAAATATTTTGTAGCCATTATTAAATTAATTACGATTTAACCCATGCCTAAAATTGCTGTTATACATGATTGGTTGGTTACCTATGCTGGTGCAGAACGGGTTCTTGAACAAATTTTGGAATGTTTCCCCTCTGCTGAGATATATTCCGTAGTTTGTTCGCTACAAGATGATGAACGTTCCTTTATAAAAAACAAATCAGTTCATACCTC
Organism: Desulfoplanes sp. PS50; assembly: GCF_053851535.1. Classification (NCBI taxonomy): domain Bacteria; kingdom Pseudomonadati; phylum Thermodesulfobacteriota; class Desulfovibrionia; order Desulfovibrionales; family Desulfoplanaceae; genus Desulfoplanes; species Desulfoplanes sp. PS50. The sequence continues at coordinate 5,754 of NZ_JBSPZA010000010.1, forward strand.
GTTTGTCCAACGTCTTCCTTTCGCTAAAAAGAAGTATCGCTCATATCTTCCTTTCATGCCACTGGCTGTAGAACAATTTGATCTTTCCAAGTACGACATCATCATTTCAAGCTCCCATGCAGTGGCAAAAGGAGTGATCACAGGACCGGATCAGCTGCATATTTCCTATGTTCATTCCCCCATGCGCTATGCCTGGGACTTGCAGCACCAATGCCTTAATCAGGCAGGTTTTTGTGTCATTAAGTCCGGTATTGCTCGCTATCTCCTCCACAAAATGCGCATCTGGGATGAACGCACCGCAAACGGTGTGGATTATTTTCTCGCCAACTCTCGATATATCGCCAGGCGCATACTGAAGGTCTATAGAAGAGATTCTCTCGTGATGTACCCTCCAGTTGCCTTGCGAAGATTCAAGCCTATACAACCAAAGAATAGTCATGATTATTTTGTGACGTACTCCCGGTTCGTTCCATATAAAATGATTGATCGCATAGCAGCGGCCTTTAAATCACTCACCAGCCCTTTAACAATCATTGGTACTGGCCCTGACTGGAAAAAAGTACAAAACGCCAGCTCTCCTAATGTCTCTTTGCTGGGCTTTCAATCAGATGAGGAACTGCTCTTCCAGCTTCAAAATGCGGCCGCATTCGTATTTATGGCAGAGGAAGATTTTGGCATCGCATGCGTGGAAGCACAAGCATGCGGCATTCCCGTGATCGCATACGGGAAGGGCGGAAGTCTTGAGACTGTCAAGGGAGTATGGTCTGGAGATCCTTGGCCAACAAATTATGCCCCCACTGGTATCTGGTTTCGAGAGCAAACTCCCGAGGCATTAGCTGATGCCGTTCGTTATTTCCAAGTCAACAAGTATCGATTTTCCGCTGAAGCATGCCGGAACAATGCACTACGTTTTTCTGAGGAACGATTCCGAAGAGAATTTAAAAATTTTGTTTTGGATAAATGCACTCAATTACAGAATGAAATTACTCCTGTATTGCATGATGACCAATTAATATAAGAAAGGTTCTTGTTGGATTCCGGGGACCTTTTTTTTGTGGATCATCTATAACATTATGAATTTATTCAAATTGGATGATGCTAACGAAACGCGATGGATCCAAAAAAGGGTATAGGAAAGACTCAAATGAAATGCTTCAAAGCCTACGATATCCGTGGGCATCTCGGTGACGAACTCACTGACGATATCGCGTACCGCATCGGCAGGGCTTTTGGGGAATACCTTCATCCAAAAGCGGTTGCTCTGTAAGCGTCCAGCCAACCCCTTATTCTTGGTCATGGGGTCTGACCCCCCGAAGCTACCGATTTTATAAGATTTATGTGCCTAAGAAGGCCATTTTTTGGCGTTAGAATCAATAGCATCAGTTATAAGTGGTAATAAGCATACAAAATATATGACGATTTAGTTAAATTGGCCGCGTGGGAACAATTCCTGCCTGGATTTCACGCCGGAGGGGGTAGGCTCTGTGGGGCGCATTCGCCAACAACATTCAATCCGTTCATGAAAATAAATGCCTCGACCCATAAGATTCTTTGTTCCTGGACACGTGTGGCATATTACACACCGCTGCCATGACAGAAAGTTCCTTCTGGACTATGCCGTACATCGCAATCTCTGGATGAAATGGTTGAACGAAGGGACTAACAGGTACGAAGTGCCAATTCTCAATTTCACGGTGACTTCAAACCATATCCATATCCTGGCTTTGGCACCTGAAGATAGAATGGCCATCCCACGGCTGATGCAGCTTGTGGCAGGCAGAGTCGGGCAGGTTTACAACAAGAAGCAACTTCGGAAGGGGGCCTTCTGGGAAGACCGGTACTACACCACTGCCGTACAGACGGGTGAACACTTGGCCAGGTGCTTTTTGTATATTGATCTTAATATGGTGCGGGCGAAGGTAGTCAATCATCCAGCCAGATGGCAACATGGCGGCTACCATGAGATCGTTAAGCCGAAGAAGCGCTACCGAACAATAAACCGAGACGAAGTTGTCCGTTTGCTTGAGATTGAAGAAAAGGATCTGAGTAAGGTTTACCAAGCACGGGTCAAGGAAGCTCTGCGAAAAGGCTGTCTGTCGAGAGACGATATCTGGACGGTGAATTTGGCTGTAGGTGACGATGGGTTCGTTGAGAAGATCAAGAAGGGTGTCGGACGCTTCGTGAGCAAACTGAACGTGAAGGAAGAACCGGCTACCTATGGCCAAGTTGACTGGGGATCAGAGAATTCTTTGGAATGGAAAATTTTCGACGAGTCTGAATTGTAGTAAATCGTAAATAATTTTAGCTAATTACTTGTATTTGAAGTCGTTGTCGTTAATTCTAAGGCCAAAAAAAGACCTTTTTGGGGGAACAAAGTCAACAATATCAAGCGTTTCGAGGGGTCAGACCCCACGGACAGAAAATTTCTGGGGGGGGTGAGGTCATTATTGGCGACAATTTTCACTCCGGCCCTGAATGTCTGATGATCACGCAAAATCATAATTTTGATCACGGCACAGCCATACCCTACGACAGTACGTATATCTATAAAAAGATCGTGATCAAGGATAATGTCTGGCTGGGTAGCCGGGTGATCGTGTTGGGCGGAGTGACCATCGAAGAAGGCGCCATCATCCAGGCGGGCAGCGTGGTTGTAAAAGATATCCCTAAATACGCCATTGCCGGGGGACACCCTGCTACGGTTTTCAAGTACAGGGATATTGATCATTATGAGCGACTGAAAGCTGAGGGCAAATTTCATTAAAATCCTTTCTACCTGCTTTCCAGAACCAATCCTGTTTTTCTCGGATCATCCTTGGTATTAGCCATGGGGTCTGACCCCTCCAACAACAAGAAAGGCGTTGGTCGTTTTGTCAGCAAGATGAATGTGAAGGAAGAACCGGCAACCTATGGTCCGGTTGACCGGGATTCAGAGAATTCTTTGGAATGGAAGATTTTCGACGAGTCTGAATTGTAGTAAATCCTCATTGATTTCATATGGTTGATGTGGTTCGAGCCGAACCCGGTTTATTCTAAGGCCGAAAAACAAGCGTTTTTGAGCAATAAAATCAATAGTAGTAGGGCTTTGGAGGGGTCAGACCCCACGGGCAGAGTATTTTGTATTTCTCTGTGTAACTCTGAGATCTCTGTGGTGATAAGAATGTTTTAAAGATATTCTACCACGGAGCTCGCAAGGGAAGACAGGATAACGAAGCTTCGGGCTTGGTTTCCATATAATTTCCTCTCATATTTTTTTTCATCATAGCCATAAGGAATATTTTCAATGATCATACCTGTCATACTTTCCGGTGGTTCAGGGACTCGTCTTTGGCCCATGTCGCGGAAATTGTTCCCAAAGCAACTCATGCCTCTGCTGGGTGGAGATGCTTCTTTGTTCCAGACGACCGTCAACCGTCTCGACGTGGTTGACGGATGCAGTTCACCCCTTGTGATCTGCAATGAAGTGCACAGATTTATGATCGCCTCACAGCTTCAGGAGCTTGGCATCGAGCCGTTACGGATCATTCTGGAGTCTAGCGGTCGAAATACCGCACCTGCAGTAGCTGTTGCCGCCCTGGAGGCTCTTAGTCATGAGGATGATCCCGTCCTGTTGGTGTTGCCGGCAGATCATGTGATCAAGGATCAAGATGTTTTTGCTCATGCCATGCTCACCGGTGCATCTCGGGCTAAGAAGGGCGACCTTGTCACTTTCGGGATAGTTCCGGACAAGGCCGCGACAGGATTCGGGTATATCCGTTGCGTTAAAGATGGTAGAGATGTGGATGTGTTTCCCATCGCCGAGTTCGTGGAAAAGCCCGATCGGCAGACAGCGGAAGTCTATGTGAATTCCGGAAATTTTTTGTGGAACAGCGGGATGTTCATGTTCAGGGCGCGTGTCTACCTGGATCAGCTTGGATTCTTTGAGCCTGATATAGTTGAAAGTTGCCGAAAGGCCTTTGATCAAGCTCGTCGCGATCTTGATTTTCTCCGTCTTAACCCAGCGTCTTTTGACGTCTGTCCCAGTGATTCCATTGATTATGCTGTCATGGAAAAAACGAAAAACGGTGTGGTCGTTCCGTTAGATGCCGGTTGGAGTGATGTTGGATCATGGTCGGCATTGCATGGCGTTCGGGAAAAGGATGAACATGACAACGTGTGCATTGGTGACGTCATTTCCCATGATACCACTCATTGTTATCTTCATTCCTCAAATCGTTTGGTGGCCACTGTCGGTCTTGAAAATCACTGCGTTGTCGAGACCAAGGATGCCGTGCTCGTATCGCCTCTCGACCGTGTTCAGGAGGTCAAAAAGATTGTCGAGAGGCTTGCAGCCCAGGGACGCGAAGAGGCCTTATCGCATTGCAAGGTGTTCAGGCCTTGGGGAAACTATGAAGGGATCGATCTTGGGGGGCGATATCAGGTCAAACGGATCACGGTCTATCCGGGCCAGGTTCTTTCTTTACAAAAGCATTTTCACCGTTCGGAACATTGGATTGTTGTCAAGGGAACTGCATTGGTCACCCGTGGTGAGGAAGAAATCATGCTCGTGGAAGATCAGTCGACATATATTCCCCTTGGAACAATTCATCGCCTTGAAAATCCAGGTAAGGTCAACCTGGAATTAATCGAGATTCAAACAGGGAGCTATCTGGGAGAGGATGATATCGTTCGGCTGGAAGATATATATGGGAGAGGTGGAGAAAATGTATAGCCAGCCCACTGTGCCCATTGAAACAGAAGAGAGGAATAAATGAGGGTGGACCCCGTAGGTGCAACTATGTTTACCATTCTTGATTCGTTTCTGCTTCCCGATCAAAAATACCTGCATTACCAATGGCCTCCCGACTCATGATAATCAGGGGCAATTTGGCGAGTGAGTGGTTGTGGGCTATTCTCAGAACGCGTTCTTGCCGCAAAATCCTTTGCACAGGGTCATGAGGATGATCTTGATGTCCAGCCAGAGCGACCAGTTCTGGATGTACCAGAGATCGTATTCAATGCGTTTTTGCATTTTTTCCAGGGAATCCGTTTCCCCCCGCCATCCATTGACCTGCGCCCACCCTGTGATTCCGGGTTTGATCTTGTGGCGCAGCATATATCCGAAAATCTGTTTGCGATAGAATTCGTTGTGAGCCACGGCATGGGGCCGGGGGCCGACAATGGACATTCTGCCCTGGAGCACGTTGATAAATTGGGGCAGTTCGTCCAAAGAGGTGCTCCGCAAAAAAGCGCCCAGTCGGGTCACCCGGGGATCGTTTTTGCAAGCCTGGGGGACATGGTCGCCATCCTGGCAGACAGTCATCGTGCGAAATTTCCAGACTACTATTTTTTCTCCGTTCAGGCCGTAGCGCTGCTGCTTGAACAGGACCGGACCCTTGGAGGTCAGCTTGATCATCACGGCGATGACGCACATGGGCACGGCAATGATGAGCAGGATAAGAGCTGCCAGGACCATGTCTTCGATTTTCTTGGTCAGGACGTTGATTCCAAAGAAGGGAGAGTCAAAGAGGCGGATGGTTGGGATGCCGGCAAAGTCGGCCCAGTCTCCGTGCAGGATGCTGAATATGAGTGTATCCGGGACAACGTAGATGGATGCGGTTGTGTCGGCGAGCCGGGAGGTTATGGAGCGAAGCTCTTCGGAAGCGATGGTTGCTGAGCAGAGAAAGACCTGTTCGATGCGCCCCTGCCTGGCCTGTTCCACGAGATCGTCCAGAGTGCCGGCCAGTTTCCATGCGGGTGAGGAGATTCCGGCAATCTCGGAGGGGAATCCCTGACCGTAAAATCCCACGAATCTGAGCCCCAGCCAGGGGTTGCTGCAGATGGTCCTGGTGATGGATCGGCTGGCCGGACCTGAGCCGACAACAGCAACCGTGCGGGTATTACGGCCCTTACTGCGAAGGTGTTTGAAGCCGACATGGGTGGCGATGCGCAGACAGGCCAGAAAGACAAAGACGAGTACGAGCCAGGAAAAAATGGCCAGGCGGGAATAGGCTTCGCTGGTTTTCAATGCGTAGCCGAGCCCGAAAAGCGTCAGCCCCGTTTCCGTCCAGGTGAACAGCAGGCTTTTCAGCTGGCTGGAGAGGGGTTTACCCCGCCAGGAGCGGTACAGCTCGTTGAAATGGGCGTATATGTAATAGATAATAAAAACGACCAGTACTACCAGCAGAAAGCGCGTGTCCCAGGCCAACCCCCGCAGACGCAGGGAGAGATGAAGGCCCAGGGCTATCAGAGCGGCGTCCATGGTCTTGTATATCAGGACCATGGACGCCGCATGTTTTGTGCCGAGCCCGCGGGGGATGTCGAAAGTATTGAACATGGATGGGTTGGGTTGATATGTGTTGATGAAAACTGTCAGAAACCGGTCATGATTGTTTTTTTCCATTCACAAACGAAACTAAAACCTAGCGGATTTCCATAAAAAAACAACCCTTCGCTGGCCCCTTGAAATAGGGCTCATGGTAGGGTTGTTTATGGTTTTTAATAAGGTTTTTTGCTATATCTGGTTGAAATAATAGAAAACAAAAATTGTGAGATATATTGAGTGGTGGTAGGGTTTTGGGCCGTTTTTTATGATCTGCCATGGAGCCCTCGGCTGGAAGCATTAAAATACGTATACGCTGACCGAGCTTTGTCGTCTCCTCCTCCTGGTGGTGCGGCCAGGTGTTTCTCCTTCATTCAGAGGCTACGTCATGCTATGTGTTTAAACGTCTATCCCGTTGTTTTGGATATCGGGCGGTTCGATTTCGGCACAGCATGGTTACTTGCCTTGTCTTGTGCAGCCCAGTGTCTTCCGATTGCTAATCCATAAACGATAAAGAAGATGAACAGTCCGTCTTTTCTGTAAATAAAGAATTCCAATAAGCCGGATAGAGCGAAATACGACAACGCCAGAAAAGGAAAGACATATCTATTCTTGAAAGAAGCAATGGCAACGGACCCTGTAGCCACTGTAAATGCTAGGAATCCAATCAATCCCCAGCAAAAAAGAATGCCGACATACATATTGTGGGGGTGTGATATTTCTATATAAGAAAATTTATATTTTTCTTTTAATTCGTCATGGTGTTTAGTGACATAGTTTCTATGAAATTCTCGAAAATTAGAAAATTCATGCCCCAGGATTGGTTTTTGCGAAAAACCTCCATTCATGCACGCATCCCAGATAGAAAGTCTGCATAACAAATTGGGCTCATTGAGTGGATCGATAAGCGCATTTTTCATACGCATCGTTCTGTGCGTTGAAGACAGTGTGAATCCTGTAAAAAGTAGTGCACCGATGATACAGATCGTTATAGCCAGTTTCTTGCGTCGTGAAAAAAATAAAGCATAGATGAGAAGTGCTCCGCCAAGACCAAGTATGGAATTTCTGGAATTAGTCATAGCCAGAATAATGGTCGGGAACAGAATCCCCGGCATGAACAGCCATTGTTTCCATTTTCGGGACATGTCGTTGAGATGGCCAAGATAAATGAGTACTGAATATCCCGCCAACAGGCCGAGTTCGTTATGGCCCCGTTCCGGAAATGAAAATTTGGTTTCCATGGAAACTTTTCCAGTCAGTGCCAGATACAAAAAGGTCAGGGAGAGGGTGATGGGCAGAAGCATCATGGGCTTCCAAACCTGACGAGGAAAAGCCGATCCGGCAGCCATCCCCGTGGCAACCACGGCCAGCCACATCCAGGCATAATGGAGATCGCCGTCCTCCCCGCCTTGAAGCATGGTGGTAAAGGTCGTCAGGTAAATGGCTGCAACAGGGAGTAGAGGCAGCAGCAGATGCCAGGGGAGCTTTTGCTGTTTGCTGAGCATGAAAAAATACACGATCGAGGCTATTAGCCCCATATGCAAGCCAAGATACATGTGTCTGTCAAAAACAGCGAATATCGAAATCCAGGCAAAAGAAAATGCAATCAGAGCTATTATAATATTCTCATACTTCAAAAAAATTTTTTCCATTTACGATCTCATCGGTTTCAGAGTCACAAAAAAATCATGATGCGTGCATAGACAGATGTTTTGTGCCTTTGGAGGTTTATAAAGCACTGCTTGCTAGCGTGCTTCGATTGTTATTTTTTCCTGAAAAATTTTGAAAAAAGTATCGCCCCGGGGCGTGAGGCATGCATGCGCAGCCTGGTTCTAAGCCACTGGGGTGTTTTGCGCGTGGTCACCGGTATGCGGTGGAGATGAAAGGGATCAGTTCCCGTGCCATTGTAGAAACGGTCGAGGTTGAACGCGCCTGCAAATCCGGCCTTGCGGGCCGCCTTGATGGTGATGGCATCAAATTCCCCCCAGGGCCAGCAGATGAGCTGGGATCTGGCTCCATTGATCGTCTGGATGGTTTTGAGACTGCGTGTGAAGTCCTGAACGCAGAAATCAAAGCGTTCCTGGTCGCTGCGCTTGTGAAACGATTCAGAGGTTCCGCCCGGTCCGGTCGGCCAGAAGCCGTTGTAGGCGTAGGCGCTGCCACGCTCGTAAGTAGGCCAATCACCTTGCGGGCGATCATAGATCCCGTAGGATGACCAATGGCCGTCGGAGACGGTGACCTTTCGGGTGAGCCGGCGAAAACACCCCTGATGCCGGGAACTGTGGGAGTACACTTCCATGCCGTGATCTGCAATGGCAGAAATGAGCTCCTCCCTGGTCATGAACTGGGAGCAATCATTATGGGCCAGGGCCAGGGTAAAGGAGTCATGAGCTGAAAGAAAGGTTGGGGCGGTTTGTTCGGTTCGAGCAGGACCGTTGGTGATAAAATCGGTGATGGCAAAAAAAATGCCGTGCATGGACCGTTTCCTGAGCTCGGGGATAGCATGGATCCAATTGCTTACATGGCAGTCGTCAAAGGTGATGACAATGGGTTTACCCCGAAAGCTTGTCTGCCCCGAGCAGATGGCCAGAAGCTTTTGGCCGGAAATGGTTGTGAATCCCATGGCTTCGATGACGTCCAGATGGGCACAAAAGCGCGTTAGAGTCATACCCTCAGGCGTGGCCAGGTCATGGAAGCAGAGAACGGGTATGTTGGTCAGAAATGGGGGCATATAGCTCGTCGAATCCTAATCACTCATGCGGGTAAAGCCCGCACTCCAAATAAAGGCATGAACCGCCCGTTCGCAGGCTCACTCGACAACTGCAGGACCACTGCAGGACAAAAGATCTGGACAACTGCAGTTCCGGCCGGCGGACTGTCGCCGGGCGAAAAGTGCCACCACTTCGTGGATCAGTAACAGTGTCGGTCTCATCGATACTTATGTGCGCAGCACCAGCAGTTTTTTCCTGGCAGAGAGGGACGGGCGGCTGACCAGGATTAATCGTCAGTTGCTGCCGAATAATTTCTTACAATCCGTTTGATTTGGGCTTTGGGGCTACGAAAATTCACCAATAAACCGATCATAAAGCCTGTACCCGTGAGGTAATTCATCAATTGAGCAATATGTACTCGATCAAGAGATTCAACGGTCTTCAACTCGATGATGACTTGGTCTTCGACAACGATGTCGGCATAGTATTCACCAACAGTTTTATCTTTGTAGAAAATCTTAATAGGCACTTGGCTTTCTGCATGCAGTCCCCGCTGTCGCAATTCAATAAGAAGCGCATTCTCATAAACCTTCTCAAGGTAACCTTCTCCGAGAATTTTATTGACCTCGAAGACAGCTCCATTGATGGCGTATGTGATCTCGTTAATGTCCATGCAAACCTTTACAAAGCTATTAGCCGCCCGTTCGCAAGTTCACTCGACATCTGCGGACAACTGCAGGACAATTGAGCTGGACAACTGCAATTCCGGCCGGCGGACTGTCGCCGGGCGAAAAGTGCCACCACTGCGTGGATCAGTAATAGTGTCGATACAATCGATACTAATGCGGGCAGCTAATCAGGGTTTAAAAAACATGAACCGCCCGTTACTGCTTTGCCCGGGGGCCAGACGTATTATCACTCGTTACCTCGATTCTGCTTGATTTCCTGTTCGTAAAGTATGTCACGCATGGAGGTAATCCTTCTCGATCTTGGAGATAATGGACATTTCAACCCGCCGTACATGGGGAACAAGGCGGTCGTACAGCCGCTTGCCCTTGATGATGTTCATCTGCAAAGGGGGTGGGACGAGTTCCAGGTCGACAACCGATATTTTGGTGTACATATTCAGTTCACGCTCAAGGCGCGCTTCGACCTGTTGCGGGCGGGAGACACGCTTAAGAATATCGGGTTCAAAATCCGAAAAAAGCACGGCAAGATCCCAGTCGCTTTCGGCATGTTCCTGATTTCTGGCCCGTGAACCATACAGATAGATGGCGTCAACCGCAAAATGGGTGCGAATGATGCTGATCATTTCATCGAGCAGAGGGCCGTCTTGTGTCATTGTGCCATTTTTCCTTGCAGCGGTCTTGTATCGTAGATTCTGTCAAAAGAAAATCAGATCATGATTCGCAAACCTTGGCCTTGGAGTATTCCATGAAAGAGGATGTAAAAAGTCAGGCTGTAGAGAGACAGTTTCTCTTGTCTGGTCGGAAACACTGGCCGTTTTTGATTGAAGAGGAAATTCCCGCAAAACCAAAGAGCATGGTTGAGAGTTGTGATCCGTACAGGCTCATATTGAGTTGAAAGGCGATAAAGGCGATGCAGAACATGCCTGTTATTGCCATGGCAGTGACGTCCCGGGTACGCAATCCGGCAAGCATGACCGTGCCCCAGAAACAGAGCATGGTCAGCAGGCCGACAACGCCTGTCTCTGCCAAAAAATGCAGGAAAATGTTGTGCGCATTGTTTGTTGATGGAATGGTATGGGGGAATTTTTCATGGAAGTCTTCTTGTTTCGAGTGACGTTTCAATCCTGCATCGTATTGTCTGTCAAACGTGTCGAATCCGTTACCAATCAAGGGATGCTTGAGAAAGTTTTCCCAGGCGATGGTCCAGGTGAGCATTCTCTGCTGAAAGGAGATGTCGTGTTCAATGCCCTTAGCCAGCGTTGCCATTCGACTTTGTTGTAAAGGGGAATGCATGATCCCCAAGGCACCCAATCCGAAAATAAGACCCATAATTGCCAGCGTTTTCCAAGAGTGCCTGAAACGCCAGACAAGAGCGATCCCATAGATTGTGATCGTGGCAATGAAGCTTGCCCTGGCTCCGGTCTTGAAAAGGAGAAAGAGACATATTCCCGAAACGAAAAGAAAGAGTGCTTTTATAAGGAGCCCACGCTGCATCACGGCAAAGCATGAGGACGTGAATGCTGCTGCTCCACAGATGACTCCAAGGTGGTTAGGCCGCTGGCTGAAGTAACGCTCGAGGCGGACCGGAGATGCCGGGTTGAGATATTCCAGCCCTTGTCCGATAAGAAGCGGGTGCAGAATATAGACGCACACAAGGGTAATCGGAATGACCATGAGCATGAGAAGGCGATGCTCACCCAAAAAACGGGTTGCAAGGTATCCGGCGGCAAAGGCGATCATCCAGTTGAGAATCTCATCCACATTGCCAAGCGGCTGCCCGTTGAAGGCAAGACTTGTGAACGCCACCACCAGAAAGGCGGCCAGGATAACGAAGGGATATGAAGAAATCAGCGCCTTGAATGTGTCTCGCTCTTTCATACAATAGAGCGCAATCAGGCCCAGAAGGACATATCTGGAGTACTCGATCCCCCTTCGGTAGAAGATGGTAAAGGAGAGCATTGACAGAAAGGCAACAACCAGGATGCTCTGCAAAGAGAACGGCTTTTTACGACGAGCTGAAAAAAAAACCATCATGCGTCCTGTGGGAAACTATATTGACATGCAGGTATGAACAAGGCCCAGGATTTTTTGTGCCGTTGCATCCACGGAGAATGTCGTGAGTAAGCTGTCTCTCTCAAATGATGCAATGGGTAGCTGATCCAGTGTTGTCAGTGTCTGACCAAGAGATGCCGGATCGTCGGCTTTGAAAAAAATGGCGTTGCGACTATCAAAAATTTCAGTATACATGGGGATTCGGGGGATAATCGGAACCAGACCGCATTCCACATAGTCTGTGACCTTGAGGCCTTCCATAAGGGACAACCCGTAGCGGTATCGAGCCAGAACTTCGGGGACCTTGCTGTACGGCACGCTGCCTAGAAAGGTAAGATTGTCCAGGACCCCTCTTTGTTCTGCTTCGTCTTTGACACGCTCGATGTCCTTTGATGTTCCCCCCAGGATGTCGATCTGGATCGAGTGGCTACCTAATGGTAGGGCATCGAGCAGAAGATCTATGAGTTTGTTTGTCGCCAACGAGCCGCAGTAAACAATTTTCTTGTCCCGGGGCTTGTCGAATCTGCGACCATCAAGTGGATACCAGATGAATTGTGTATGCCGGACCCCCACTTCCTCTTCGATGATTCGCCTGCTCTCGTTGGACGTGAACGTGATTGCGTCCACGTGCTTGTAGATTTTTTTGAGGGTGCTTTTGCTTTTGTTGTTTTTTTCGATATTCCCCCGAAGGGATGCATACCTGCTGTTTTCGACGTTGTCTTCCTTATGATATCCGCTTTTTTTGTGCGATTCCAGGATGACCTTTCGCAAATGGAAGGGTCGCGTTCTCCCCAGTCGTTTGGCTATGTTGTAGGAGCGGGTGTAAAAAACGGTATTCTTGTCAAATTCTTTGCAGAGTCTGGCAAGGGTCACGTAAAAGAGAAACCCGGTGAGTTTTTTCTTGGGGATCTCCAGAAAGCGAACGGGGGAGAGATCGTAGCCATATTGGTCAAGAATTTTTTTAAAAAGATCGCCTTTTGCTGTCAGTTTGTTACATATAAATGTCACATCGGTGTGTCGGGAGAGTCCGAAGAGCACCTTTGTTATCTGGATCGAGTGCGCTTTGGGATTGGGATAATCCGTGTTCATGAAATAGACGATCGGAGGATGCATGCGTCTATGCCTCGTTCAATTCAGCTTCGGAAAACTGCATGGTATAGAGCTTTCGGTACACAGAACAGGACTCAAGAAGCTGGTCGTGCGAACCGATATCCACGATCTTCCCTTTGTCCATGACCACGATCCGGTCGGCGGACAAGATCGTTGAAAGCCTGTGAGCGATGACAATGCTGGTCCTGTCCTGCATCAGATTTTCCAGGGCCTGTTGCACAATGCGTTCGGACTCCGTATCCAGGGCGCTGGTGGCTTCGTCCAGGATGAGCAGGGGCGGATTCTTGAGCAAGGCCCTTGCGATTGTGATGCGCTGCTTCTGTCCGCCGGAAAGTTTGACTCCGCGTTCTCCGATGATTGTTTCATATCCGTTATCCAGTTCTTCGATGAAATCGTGGGCATAGGCAGCCCTGGCCGCGTCTATGATCTGTTCGCGTGTCATCCCGTCCTGACCGTAGGCGATGTTTTCGGCAATGGTCTGATTGAAAAGGAAGTTATCCTGGGAAACAATGCCCATGCACAGCCTAAGACTGGGCAGGGTATAGTCTTTAATGGGAATATCATTGAGCAGGATAACGCCGCTTTCCGGTTCATAAAAACGGGGGAGCATATTTACTAGGGTGGTCTTGCCCGATCCGCTGGAACCCACAATGGCGATGCGTTCTCCCCGGCTGACCGTGAAATCAATGTGATCAAGGGCTGGCGTGGAGCTCCCGTGATAGGTGAAGCAGATGTCCTGGATCTTCAGATGTTCAAAAGGGAGTTGGACCTCGTGTTTGCCGCCTGTTTCAATGGCAATTTCCGGTGTATCCAGAACTTCGAAAACACGCTCGGCTCCGGCCAGGGCTTTCTGGATAGTCAGGTTGGCGTCATTGAGCTTTTTGACTGGATCGTAGAGCATAATCAGGGCGGTCATAAAAGAAAAAAAGGTTCCCGGTGTTGAGTTGCCTGCAATAACCTGCTGGCCTCCATACCAGACCACTAGACCGATGCCCAGCGCTCCGATGAGTTCCATAACCGGCGAAGAGAGCTCATTGTACACGATCTGATCAACGGCTATCTTCACCAGCCGACCATTCTCCTTGCCGAAGCGTTCTTTTTCTTTGGGTTCAGAGGCGAATGCTTTGACCACCCGGATGCCGCTGAAAATTTCCTGGAGAACCGTTGAAATATCGGAAATTTTTGCTTGATTTTTCCGGCCCAGCTTGCGCAGTTTTTTTCCAAAATAGACAAAGGGATACACGGCCAGGGGCAGTACCAGAACGGCGAAACATGCCAGATAGGGATCGCGGTAGAAAACAACTACCAGCAGGCCGATCATGGTCAGGATCTGGCGGATGAGCATGACGATGGAGGGCAGGCTGGAGCGGATCTGGGTCACGTCATTCAAGATTCGGGACATGAGCATGCCCACCTGGTTGTCTTCAAAAAAACCAAGGGGAAGCCGGATTATTTTTTCGTACAGCTCGTTTCTGAGCTCTTCAAGCACTTTCAGGCTGCAATAATTCATTTCATAGTTCTGCAGAAATCGGAAGATCCCCTTGAGCAGAAAGACCCCGATAAGCACCACGGGAATGAAGACCAGGGACTTCTCGTCTTTGTCGATGAAGATATTATCCAGGGCCGGTTTGACCAGAAAGGCAGCAGCACCAGAGCAGGCCGCCACCACGGCCATGGAGATGACCGAGAGGGTGATCCTGATTTTATAGGGGGTAAAATAGCTCATGGACCGCTTGAGCAGTCGGAGGCTATCGACTTTTTTCCAGGTTGATTCAAGTTTCATTGAAGTTCCAGACCACCGGTGTGGTTGTTTGTATGTTCTTCTCTGTGCCTCTCTGTGCTCTCGGTGTTGCTTTTTTATACCACAGAGAGCACAGAGAACACCGAGGGAAAGACATTTGCGAAATGCAGATGTTATCTAGTCGTATTCGGATTCCAGACCACGGGCGTGGCGGTTTTTTTTTCATTTTTCTTACGGAAAAATTTATAAAAGATCGTGGCACCCAGGGCTGTTGTGTGCATACGCAACCGATTTTTGAGCCAGGATGCGTTTTTTTTTCGCCCCACTCCGATGCGGTGCAGGTACATGGGATCGGTTCCCAGGCCGTTGCGGAATCGGTCCAGGGAAAAGGCGCCTTCATATCCTGCCTCGCGGGCCGCCTGCACCGTGAGTTTGTCAAAATGCCCCCAGGGCCAGCAGATAAGCTGGGTGTCTGCCTTGTTGATCTCTCTGATCACGTCCAGGCTGGTTGTAAAATCCTTCAGGCAGAAGTCGTACCGTTCTCTATCTGTCCTGCGCCTGAAGGTTAGGTTGTTGCCTTCCTGATTGTCCGGCCAGAATCCGTTGAAGGCGTAAGCACTTCCGTATTCAAAGGTTGGCAGCTCGCCTTGTGGATGATCATATATTCCGTGGGCCGACCAATGACCGTCCGAGACAGGAGCTAGAAACTGCAGATTTTTGAAGCACCCCTGATGGCATGTGGTGTGGGAGTAAATCTCCATACCGAAATCATGCACAGCGGAAGAAAGTTCCTGCCTGGTCATGAACTGGGAATACGCTTTGTCCCCCAGAGCCTGTTGAAAACTCTGGCTGGCTCTGGAAAGAACCGGCGCGTTCTCAAGAGTGCGCACGGGACCATCCCAGATGAAATCCGTGACGGGAAAAAAGACCCCGCACATGTCCCGTTTGGAAAGCTCGGGCACACCGTAGAGCCAGTTGCTGACATGGGCATCGTCAAATGTGATGACAATTTGTTTGCCTTTGGGACGTGCCTCGCCTTTGCAGATTTGCACAAGCGTATGTGCTGAAATTGTTTGAAATCCCATCTCCAGAATGGCGTCGAGATGGTCACAGAAATGTGCCAAGGGATGTCCGCCGGGCGTGCCGATGTCGTGGTAGCAGAGGATGGGGATATTGTGGGTGGATGGGATCATGTATTTTCCAGGTTTGCCAGGATACCTGCGTAGGCAAAAAGGACGGTACTCACGTGTCGATCGTATAGATTCATGTTCAACTGAAATTCAATAAAAGACAGGATAAATACGCAGGCGATTGTCCCCCCGAGCATTGAAGACGACCAGAATCCTTGCCATATCACTATCCCCCAAAAACCAAGCATGAGAAGACATCCGATAATTCCTGTTTCAGCCAGAAAATGGAGTATGAAGTTGTGGGCGTTGTTGGTGCTCGGATTGATACAGGGATATTTTTTTTTGAAGTTCGGAGATTTTTTGGCTGCAGAATATTCGTTTTGATATGCTTTATGGAACGTTGCGAATCCGTGCCCAAAAAAAAGGTTTTTTGAAAAGATATTCCATGCTGAATCCCAGATAAAAAAACGTTGGCGAAAGGATATGTCTGTTTTAATATTGGTAATAACATTTGCATATCGGCGAGGAGAAGGCTGTTTTGGGGAAAATTGTGCGATGCAGATCGTTATCAAAGCGAGAATTGCACCTGCAAAGATAATTTTTTTTATATTTTTTTTGAATGTGAAGATAATCATAATTGCAGCGGCAACCAGTAGGGCAAAAAAACCTGATCTTGCATTTGTGAGAAAACTCAAAATGAAAAGGATTGCTGCACCGAAAATACAAAAAATACGAACGAATTTTTTTTCTGTTGATTCTATTGCGATGAAAAATAATGAAAGAACTCCTGTCCCGCAGAGAATAATGAGTCGGTTCGCCTGTGTCCCGTCAGCATAAAAGAGGATCAGCCGCGATGTTTTCAGGATGTCCATATCTATATAATCGAAGGTATGTAAAAGAATCGCACCCAGCGTGTAGCCTAGGAGACCCAGGGGGAGTGCGGCCAGAAGCCGGCTTTTTTTGTCGCCAAGGATCGCGGCTGCCGTGAATCCTGCGCCAAGGGCAAGAATCCAGTTCAGAATGCGATCAATGCCTCTCAGGGATTGGTGTCCGACGAGAAGTCCGATGCATGCTGTACCTAAAAAAGCAGTGAGGATCCATAGTTCCTTGCTTGTAAGAAACTTTTTTCGTTGTTCTGGAAAAAAATAGAGGAATGCCAGACATAACGGGATGATTATGTATCTGGTTATTTCAATGCCGTAATGCCACGATCCGGAAAAAACAAGTAGCATGAAACATGCTGTTGTAAGGATTGTATTGCATATTGTTAATGGAGTGAAATTTTTTTCCATAATATACCCTGCATTGTATTTTTGATATTTATGTATTGCGATCCATGCGTTTTGAAAAAATACGTTATTTTAGGGTTCCTTGTTGTCGATATACACATGCAGAAGATTTTTTATTTTTGCATCCAAACTGAAAATCTTACGGAATGATTTCTTGTTGTTGCACGACATGCCATGCCTGAGATCAGGGGTGTTCGCCAATTGTATGATGCGATTCGCAAGGCATTGTATTTTATTGATAGGACAAAGAAAACCGTTGGTTCCATCCTTGAGAACTTCAGGTATACCTCCTGCCGTTGTCGATACCACGGGAACACCTGCTGCGTACGCTTCAATCAAGGTATTGGGCAGACTTTCCTGGCGTGAAGTGATGACAAATATATCGGTTTTGCAAAGAAGATCGAAGAGCTTTTCGTGGGGCAGGGCACCTTTAAATTCTATCATGTTAAGTATCGCTGGAGAAATAATCCTTTCGAATTCGGGCTTCTTCTTAATACCGGCCACGATGAAATACACATCTTTCAGACCTGAGTCTATAAGCGCCGCAACTGTTTGTAAGAAAATATCCAGACCCTTGTACGGCTGCTTATTGCCGATATAGAGAATGGTCAGCGTCTGTTTTTTTGCGTGTGTATCAAGAGTTGGCTGTGCGGACGGAATAACAGCATTGTAGATCACATGAAGCTTTTTCGAGGGGACATGATATTTTTTAAGAACATCGGCTGCCGCCCAGGAATTGCAGATTATGCCTGTTAGCTGAGGAAGATAGAACAGAGGAAAGCTACCCGGTGCGAAGATGACTCCTCGGTTGAGGAAAAGTTTGAACCGGGGGCACATGAATCTGAGGAGCAAAAAATATTTGTACAATTTGTTGTGAAAACAATGCACCACATGGATGTTTCTGGTCACCAGGAGATGGCGAAAAAAAGACAACCGACCCCGCAGGGAGTTCTGCTCAATGATCGAAATGACGATATTTTTACTATCGGTCAGTTCATGGATAAGGCTGGCTCCTGCAAAACAGCACACGGTTACGCTGTGTCCGGCTTCTGCCATACCCACAGCATTATTTATGAGCTGCCGGGTTCCTCCGGAGAGGCTCGTGGATGTTGTGGCGTAAAGAATATTAAGCATGGGTAAATTTCCGGATGGTGCGGGCCAGGTGTTTTCCAAAAGATGGGATGGAGTAGTGGTCGATGATGTTTGAGACATCTTTGAGCTGTGCAGATCGATTATAAGCACGTGTGAGGGCCTCAGCCAGGGAGTGTGGCGAGTCCGGCGTGAAATAGATGACCTGGTCGTCTTTGAAGACACCGGCATAGGTCCCCAGACGAGGAATGATAGGTGTGAGGCCGTTTTCCACGTAGTCGACAACCTTGATGCCTTCCATGGTTGCAATGCCGAATCGGTACTGCTGGAGGGCGGGTGAAAGTTTCTGGTATGGAACGGATCCCTGAAAGTTGATCCTGGAGGATACATCTTTTTGTTGGGCCAGGGTTTGCATCGCCGTTCTGTCCGTATCCCCTCCGCCATATATATCGATAATGATGTCCGCCGGTGTGAGTGCCAGGGCATCAAGGAGCAAATCCATCAATTTTCCTTGAGTAATGGAGCCGCAATAGACAAAGGGGGCGGGACGCAGCAGGGGATCATCCACATATTTTTTATCCAGAGGATACCATATGTTGGTCGTATTCAGGATGCCGAGGTCTGATTGGACTATCTGTTCACTGCCAGCCGATGTAAAAACGATCCCGTCCATTTTTTTGTAAAGTTTTTGAAGAAATCCCAGAGATTGATTGCTGGTTTCCATGGTTGAACGCAGGGCCCTGTACGGAGAATCCGGCACGCGTTCTTCCTTGTAGTACCCGTCTTTTTTATGGGCTTCCAGAATGACACGTTTGTGGTGCCAGAACCGGGAACGCACAAGGCGTTTTGCCAGGTTGTATGATCGGGTGTAGAAACAGGCGTCTTTTTCGGCCAGGCTAAGGATCTTTTTCAGGGTGAGATGGAAGCCTATTCCGCGCAGTTTCTTCTTGGGGATCGCTATAAATTCAACGCCTTGAAGATCATATCCGTAGCGTTCCTGAACCGCGGTGAGGAGTTCGTTTTCGGGAACTGTGAGGGTATTGACCACACAGATGATCCGAAAATAGGGCTTCAGGGAAAAGAGCGTTTTGGTGATCTGGATAGAGTGCGCTTTTGTGTTCGGATAATCGGTGTTGAAGAGATAGAAAAGTGTCTGCATTATGATTGTTCGTATTCCTGTCTGGTGATGTTCAGCATGTTGTGAGCCACTGGTTCAGGGTGTTCACCTGGGTTGTTATATGACAGCAGCAACGTGCCTGGGTCAGAAAGTTCTTTTTCAGTTGATCCAGGTCCGTACGCGGGGCGACGCATTGTTTTTCAATGCAGGCACGCCATATTTCCGGGCCGGACGTTTCGTCTACAAGAAATTCCCCCCCCCATTCCGGCCATATCTCTTTCACCCCTCCCACATCCCGGGCTATGCATATGAGCCCTTCGGCCATGGCCTCAAGAAGGCTGTTGGGCAGTCCCTCGTTGTAGGAAGGAAGCAGATAAACATCCGCCTGTCTGAGGAGCGCGCGGACGTTCTGCTGGAATCCGTGCCAGATGATTTTTTCTGTAAGTCCCAGGGTGCGGGCCAGCTCCTGCAAAGGTTTTTCTTCCCGGCCGGTGCCTACGATATGGTATCTGAAGTCAGTGCCTTGTTTATTAAGATCCGCCAGGGCCAGGAGAACATCTTTATGTCCTTTGTCGGCATTGAGCTGGCTGGTGGAAATAAACCGTACCGGGCCAGGCGCATGGTCGGGCGGGGTGTCCGCAATAATCTTGCCCGTGTGGATGACGGTGATTTCTTCCGGTCTCAAATGGGGAAGTTCCTCCAGTAAACCTGTCTTGATGTACTCGCAGGGTACCAGAATCCGGGGTTTGATCCATTTGTGGAGCAGCCGGACCTTGAAGGTGTCGAGCATGTCTCCGGGAAGTCCCACCCTGTGGATGACGGGAATTCCGAGCATTTTTGCGGCGATCCCGGCACTGCGCATATCCTTGCCCACGTTGACCATAACGTGGGTTGTTTTGCGTTTCTTGAACAGTGTCAGAAAGGTGGCAATGAGACGGGGGTTGAAATCCGGTCCAAAGGAGACGGACTGGGCCTCGAGTCCCATTTCCCGGGCTCTGTCCACAAAGGGCCCCGGTCGTCCGATAATCAGACAGGTAGAGCCCAGTGCCTGAAGACCCCTGGCCACGTCAAGGGTCCATGTTTTGACCCCGCCCCAGCGGTGCGTTGCGTTGATAAAGATGATATTCATGGTCGCAGCAGGGATTGGTAGAGCTGGTGGGTGCGGTTTTTCATGGCCTCGATGCTGAACTGGGAAAGAATGGGACCGGTGGAAGCCTGGGGCATGGCCAGGGCCTCTTGAAGATCTGTTTGTGGAGCAATATTCTCGTCGATGAATCTGATGCGCGGATAATACGTCCGAACCTCTTCCAGGGTTTCAGAACGCCGGGCCAGAATGGGAAGTCCTGCTCCGCATGCTTCAAGGACAACACCGGGCATACCTTCTGTCTGAGGATCAGAGGTGAAGAGGAGCAGGTCAAGCTGGGGGTAGTAATCCTGAATGTCTGCTTTTTCGCCCAGAAAAACGATCCTCTTCTCGCATCCGGCCTGACGGATGGTCGTCTCCCATCCCTCGGTGGGGTGTCCGCTTCCGATAATGAAAAACATATATTCAGGGTCGGCCCGCAGGGTTCTGGTGGCAAAATCGATAAAGTCCCCGACGCCTTTGCCCCGGGAAAGGCGGCCCACGAAACCGATGCAGGTGTCCGTTTCCTTGAGGCCATACATGGTTCGCAGGGATTGTTTGGGGGCGGTCCCGGACTTGAATGCAATGCCGTTGTGCAGGATCTGCAGCATGGTGTCCGGGAGATGAGTGAAAGATTGGAAATAATTTCTGGACTGGCGGGATACAAAGAGAATCTTTTGGGTAAACAGCCGGTGGACCAGGGTTTCTTCGATAATCTGCTTGCGGCGGCGAAAAGGTGTTCTGGCATACCAGTGGAGATCGCACAAATGCACCTGCCCCACGCGAATACGCACCCCGGCCAGGGCCGCTGCAATGATTCCTGAGATATTTCCCCCAAATGAATGGGTGTGCACAATATCGGCCCGGTATTTTTTGAGCAGCCGGGCGATCCTGAAAATACCCAGAGGGCTCCATTTGCCGTGCAGTGGCACAAAATGCGTGTGCACCCCGAGTTCTTGCAGCTCTTCCCAGAATATCCCTTTGCGCTTGTAGGTGATGATATGGACCTCATACTCATCCATGAGCAACGGAAGAAGCGACCTGAGACGGCGCTGGATACCGCCGATACACAGGTTATTGGTGATACGAAAAAGAACGGGTTTGGTCATAGGGTCCAGTATGGTATCGTGATCCGGCAGGGCCGGAAATGGGGAAGCGCGGGTAGAGGGATCGGATAGGTGATCCGGGTGCTCCGTATATCTTGAATCAGAACCTGAAACCGCTACCCGTGGAACCGATGATGGTCAAGAACCGATTGGGGAGAGGGGGAGGCGATCAGGAAGGCTCGGGGGCATGCCATCCATAATTGAAGGCTGTAATTTCTCTGGCACATACCTGTTCACTATGTGCGCGGGCCCGGGCATCAAGAAGGGTGCTATATTTCAACCTCGTGCATGGGCAGAGTCTGGAAAGGCAGGCCAAAGGATTGCTGCCGCAGCAGGTCTGCTATTTTTTCAGGATCAATTGATCGATTTTCAGGAGCGATTTTACACCCCTTGATGTTCACAATGTCGTAGCATTGGGAAAAGGGAAGGTCTGCATGTATCCTGCCTTCCCGGAAATCGTAACGAGAATCTTCTGATGAATGCGTTCAACTATCCAAAATACAATGTTTTATACTCATAATACCTGCCGAGCTGCTCGTGATAAAAGATGCTATTCATAACGAGGTTTGAAGAATGCTATATTCCTGTAATATCCTGAATTTTAATGATATGAATGAGCAAGCTGGCACCTTGTTATAAACTGTCCGGGAATCCAGGTTACATGATAAGGCCCAATGTTTAAGGGCACTTTCTTGTTTATTTCTTGTCCGATGCGCAATCATTCATTGTTTTATAAATAAAATCAGATACTTCTTTTGAAAGGCCGTCTTGAGATTTTTTTTTGTTCTTATGCGGTAGTTGGATTGTGCATAGTGACCGCAAGCCTAAAAAGGTAACCAGATTATGGATGGTTGTTTCTTGAATGGGCTTATCGGTAATGTCAATTTTCAACAGACGGGAAGGATCGTTTTTTTCAAAAAAATCAATTACTTTATGCTCGTAGTTGTATTTATGTCTAATAAAACTTTCTATTATTAATAACGATTTATATTTCCAATCATCATGGTATATTTTTTTTTCATCATCTACCTCGATAATGGTTTGCTCAGTCCACCCCGCATGTTTTAATTTTGAGACTATCCAATTTTTAGTAGGACGAGTTTGGAGAATAAAAAGTGCGTTTGGATAGTCATGGAAAAGCCGCTTGAAATCGAACTCGTTTTGACCGTCAAAATGACTTCCACCATCACTAAAAAACTCAAATTCTTTAAGTTTGTTTGCGTCACTGATCCAGTCCGTGGAGTGTATCGCTTTGTAACCATACTTTGTTGCTAATGCACGCAGACTCGTTGTTCCTGTTTTGTGCAATCCGATACAAAATACCTTCCTTGTTATTTTTTTTCTATTTATACATCTATTAATAAGGTTTATGGCTTTTGTGTAGGTTTTTCTCATCATATTTTTCCTTGATATAGCGACCTGCTATAAAGATGGAGGTCTTTGATGTCGTCGTGAATTGTTCAAAAATAACAAGTTATTATATTTATATATGGTTTGCTCATAATTCTGACATGTAGGCTTACCCCACACAAAACAGAAAAGAACCCTAATAGTCGTATGCAAAATAATCAAAATCTTTTCTATAAAATTCAATGATTCTATTATAATGTTTGTTAAATGTACTCTCTATACGGGTGTCTTTGATAGAGGCTTTTTTGTGTGTACTTTGTATCGGTTTTGAAAAGTATCTATTTTTCCATGAAGTAAATTTTGAGCTTTTTTCAGACAGACGAAGGAATACGTTTTCAGCTTTTTGGACACCGCCTTCTTCTAGCTTGAATATTTCGACCTTCTTGCATGTTGGTATGAATTCGACTTGTGGGCGAATATGATTGTCATGGCAATAGGAGTTGTGCTCATACTGATCGAAGGTATGAGCTACCCATTCGTCAACATCCAGAGCTGTTATTTTTTTTGAATATTGCCAGTAATATTCAGATTTAAGGCGACTGAACGGATTTCTGACCACAGTAAAAATTGAATCGAATTCATGAAGGTTAAAAATATACTGCAGTGGCTCATTATGTAGATGTTGAGGGGTGCATTTATAAAATTTTAATTCACGCAGACTCTTTCCTTGGACTGAAAAACTTTCAATCCAACCTGAATCTACACCGAATTGCTCAATGCTTGACCCTGCAGATTTAGGTATATGTATAAATAAGATATTTTTGTTATTTTTCGAAAAAACAGGCATGTACGCCTCGTAAAAGCAGATGGTTGATACGTTGTGTCTATTATGTTCCGGATTTTGATAGTGAATGGGGGCATAACTAATTTTTTACTATTTTACTGTATAGGCCAAAAATCGGAATGCGGACCATCCGTAAAACATTTTTAGGACGAAGAAGGTGGCCTATTCCAACATGTGGTGAGATTTTCATTATAGGATTTGACTGCAAAAACTCTCTACTATAACGAAAAATTACTACCTGTACTATTTACAAAATATACAAAATTTAGTATATATCATCGAAACTGAATGAGGATATTTCGATGATAAAATGCAAGGATAGAACGAGAAGAGAGATGTTTGACTATATTCCTTGGGGAACAAAAAGTCATCATAACAAGCTCAAGTCGAGCATTTATCATACATTTAGAAAAGAAATTCTTCCATATCTCAACATAAATATTCTATCAAAGCACTTTTCAAATGATACTGGCAGAGCAACTAAAGACCTTCAGTCTGTAATGGGCTTGTTTATTATTCAAGCCTTGAAGAATATGACCGATGAAGAAGCGATCGAAGCTTTCTGTTTCAACGACGCCTTCAGGTATGCCCTTGATATCCAGAGAGATGAATACATCTCAGAACGGGCTTATTACTATTATCGCGCAAAACTGCTTGGGGAAGAGGAGAAGGTTTTCGATTCAGTCCTCAAGAGGATTGCTGACCGCATCAATCTGAACACTGCCATACAGCGAGAAGACTCGACCCTCGTTCGAACCTGGCTAAAGAGCATGTCCAAACTGGATTGTTTTTCGACCACGATCAACAAATTCCTCAAGGAAATCAAAGAGACACACCCGATTATTTTTTCAAGAATCGATGAGGATATCAGGACGAAATATTTTTCCACAAAGGATGACCATCGTTGGTTTGGATCCAAGAAGCCCGCTGAATACCAGAAGTGTCTTGTGGAAGCGGCCAAAGATGTTCTCTCGCTTTTGGGCCAGTTCGATGCGCATTCAAAAGTCAGCAAGCTTGAATCCTATGCGTTACTCAAGCGGCTGGCTGACGAACAGATCACCGAAGATTCCAAAGGAATCACCGTCAAGGTAAAGCCGGAAGCCAAGGGCACGGCCATGGCGAATCCGCATGATCCTGATGCCCATTACAATGGACATCGTAAGAAAGTGGGCTACAAGACTGATTTCACTGAGACTTGTGGTCCTGACAAGGATACTCCCAACCCCAAGATCATAACCAATGTCGAGGTAACCAAAGCAAACGTAGCAGATTCCAAGATCATAGAAGACGTTGTAGATAAGCTTGAGGAAAAAGGACTCAAACCCGAGAAATTATTAGCTGACAACGGGTATGATAGTGACGCCATTCAACAAAACCTCAGACAGAAAGACGTTGAGCTGATTTGCCCTCCATCCGGAGATTTCCCAGACGGATTCTCTCTCCTTGATTTTAAAATCAGTGAGTCCGGCAAGGAGATCGTCAAATGCCCCATGGGGCAATCTTGTTTAGAGAATAAAATTTCAAAAAATCGCAAGGAAACAAGCTCTTACTTTAACCGGGAAGCCTGTGGCAACTGCCCACACTCGCATGATTGCCCTGTAAAAATCACAAGACGGAAGGCCAAAGTCGTTTGGAAGTGGAACAAGCCGAGGATCGAGGCACGGCGGCTCATGTTCAACGATGACGAGGAAATCAAGTCGCTTTATCGCCAGAGGTCCGGAGGCGAAGCCCCGTTCAGCATCGCCAAACGAGTCCTGGGGCTGGATCGTACCCGACGTCGTGGATTTGCAAAGAACAAGATGGTCATCTTTCTGGCAGCAACCGCCCTTAATGTTCTCAGAATGCACCTCTGGGTTCATCTCCCAGGGAACTTGCACGGGTTTTTTATAATTTTACGCAATTTTTGGCTGAATTTTGTCCATTTCTGGCAAAAAGTAATGGCCGAGAATGATTTTGTGATCGCGTCCTGAAATTATCCGCTTAAGTCTTTCCGTTTGCAGCGAGCGACCTTTTTACTTTTTGCAGGCAAATCTTATAGCCCAAACATAAACAAAATAGTTCTTCAATGAGCGCCTTGTCTTAAGTAGTTCTCGCACTCTCACTTTTGTGCGATTGGCTAAATGCAGCGTCATCCAATGTTTGAGAAATGCAGGAGCTACCTTTGACATGGGGCTGTCAATAATAGATTCAGGGGCCATAAAAGCCTTTAGGTTATCAATCATTTCCTGAACAGGCTGGTTTCGACTGGCATTGCCATCATGCTTGCGCCAAACGGAAGCCCAGACGGGAATAATGCCCACATCTCCACATGCCATAAGACGCAAAAATGAGTCATCGTCTGTAGCTGTCATATCGTAGCGGTAAAAGCCTAGGGCAACTGCTGTTTTTCGATGATACAATGTCGTTGCATGCCAATAGTAATACTTCTCTTCCAAAAGGGCTTGATAGGCTTGTTCCGAATTCATTACTCTTTCGGGCCCATTATTCCTTTTATTTCTGATTAAATTTTGACTTTGATCCATAATTTTTAGGCGTCTTCCAGACACCATTACCAACCCTGGATTCTTTTCAATCAGAGATATTGCCCTTTCGATATAGGTTGGGTCATAAAAATAATCGTCTCCATCTAGATTAATGATCCATTTTCCTGAAGTCCTTTCATATAATGTAGTGTGGTAATTTTTAGCTCGCCCCATATTCTCATCATTTATGTATACTGAGATATTTGGACATTTTTTATACAAATGTAAAATTTCAGACACTCGAGGGCTTGTAGAGGCATCATCCGAAATAATTATTTCAAGAGGTGTATATGTTTGTGAAAGAGCACTTTTTATGGCCTCATCCAAGTACTTATTTTGATTATAGGTGGGGATCATAATGCTCACAAGAGGACGTGACATGATGGATACTCCAATATTTAGACGATAGCGGAGAGTTAATCTATTAGTTTTGAAACA
The DNA here is from genome assembly GCF_053851535.1 of Desulfoplanes sp. PS50. NCBI lineage: Bacteria > Pseudomonadati > Thermodesulfobacteriota > Desulfovibrionia > Desulfovibrionales > Desulfoplanaceae > Desulfoplanes > Desulfoplanes sp. PS50. Next base: position 32,366 of record NZ_JBSPZA010000010.1, read on the forward strand.
GTCTCGATAGCGGATAGGCCGCTCGCCCGTAAAAATTGTTATGTATATAGTGGGTTATTTAAAATCGTCGGAATAGTGAGGCGTTTTGCAATGGTTTTCGATGAATCGACAATATCTGGACGCACTTTTTGTCAGAGTATTTAGGGTAATGGACTGATATCCATTTGATCTGATAGTAACAGGCTTTCGTGTCAGGATATCCCCCAAAAGAGCTGCCAACTCCTCGGTATCTCCCGGTCGGCATAGGTAACCGTTTTCACCATGGTTGATAATCCCGTCTACTCCGGTACCCTTTGAAGCAATGGTCAGCATCCCTTGGGCGAGAGCTTCGAGGTAGACCATTCCTAACGTCTCCAACACACTGATCATCACGAAGATATCCCCTCCGCGCATGATGCGGATGGTTTCTTCAGGAGAAATTTTTCCAAGAAAGGTGACCCTTGATTCAAGTCCCTTGGCGTAAACCAGAGCTTCCAGGGTCATCCGGTCGGGACCATCACCGATGATGGTGTATTGCCATGGAAGATTCCCGGGAAGTTCAGACAACGCTTCCAGTACGGTATCCACATTTTTTCTCTTGATAAGGCGGCAGGCTGTGACGATGTGTGTAGGGTTATGATACCTATATTCCGGGGTAGGGTGAATGAGAGAGGACGGTATGCCCGACGAGGCGATGGTCTGGGGGGTGGTGCCGATAGCATAGTTTTTGAGAAATTCTTTGCGCACGGAACATGATCTGAAGGCGAATCCATCCACCGTGTCCAGAATTTTCATGAACCTGCGTTTGAATAGTCGTTTTTTGAGGGTGGGCGAGGGAATGTCCAGAACCGTGATATCGGATATGTGCACGCCAAAAATCAGGGGTTTTCTTGAATCCCGTTTGACAGCATCCCCTGCCACCAGACCGATCTGCATGTGGCTCACAATGACGTCGAAAGGGAGTGTGCGGGCAAAGCGGACAATGGCCGCATTACTGTAGTGCTTGAACCCCGGCATTTTGGGCATGGCAATATGGGTGACAGAAACGCCGTCAATGGAAAAAGAACGCATGACCCCTGCCCGATTCCAATTCACCCTGGGCCGTGTCACAACGGGCACGACAACTGTGACTGTCATTCCGGATGCTCTCCATTCCCGGACAAAATCGTGCAGGGCCGGATTCATTTCCAAAGGGGATTGCCCTTCATATTCGGGATAGAGTTCTGTAATGAAAAGGATATGCATGGAAGTTCTGGTCCCGGTAGTGGTAAAGGGTAAGGTTTAAGGGGTACGTCACAAGCCAAATTAAATGGGTGGGTATCTGTCTGAAGTCCCCTTATGATTGTGTGCAGATGCAGCATCTTACAGGGCACAAGCAAAGGCATACACCTGGCTGGCCCTGTCTTCCCAGTCATACCTCGTGTTCTGCGCCCGGGTTTTTGCATGGATTTTTCTGATCGTCTCTGGATGGTCGCCAAGAGAGCGTATGGCTCCGGCAAACTCGTGCGGGCTCGAACCTGCGGATATAATGACGTTGGGGAGGGTTGCCGCAGCACTTTGGATCGCGGGAACCGGCGTGGCCACAACGGGTAGTTCCATTCCCAGGGCTTCATACAGCTTGATAGGGGACAGAAATTCAACTTCAGAAACAAACGGGATAACGATCATATGGCATCCTGCAAGGTGGTTACGGACCTTGTCGGGAGGTAGCTGGCCGATAAATTGGACTCGTTCCGGTTCATTTATTTCTTTCTGCACCCTTGCCTGCAAAGCCAGGTATTCCTTGCGGGGGTTGCCGCCGATGATTCGCAACCGGTAGTTTTGAGGGAGCTTTTTGAATGCCTCAATAAGCAGTGAGACTCCTTTGCCCGGGTGCAGACTGCCGAAATATCCCAGAGTGATCGATGTCGTTGGCAACTCAAGCGGAAGAGGGGAGAAAATCTGCTTGTTAAAACCGGGAACCGCAACAATGGATGGCGTGGAAACCGGGAAGAGTTCTTCGATTTTTTTTTTAAGATAGGTGCCTGTATAAACGATACCATCTACGTCTGAAAGAATCCTTTTTTCCCACTTTTTGTACGCATCTGCATCTTTTTGGCCATATTCACGATGCTCGAGGAAAACCGAATCGTGCATCTCATAGACAATTTTCTGTTGTCTCTGAAAAAGTCTTCGAAGGTCTAGGAGGAACAGAGTCTCTTTGACATCCCGGGAAAAAAAGAGGGCGTCTGGATGGGTAAGCCATTTCTTGAAGATGCAAAAACGAAAAAGTGCGCCATATATTCCCTTGTTTCGAGCTGGCAAAAAGGTGACGTGGGGTCGGGTATTTTTGTCGAGGCGATACTCTGTTTCTAAGTTCTGCAGTAGATGAGAGGGAGTCGTTTGGGAGAGTCCCGGAAATAGATGTACGCTCGCTCCTGCAGATTGAAACCCCCATGCCATGTTGAGGGTTTGAATGATATTGGCTGCCGGTGATGGGAGACGGAATTTTTTGGTAAAGATCAATGTATTTGGTTGATTCATAGATACATGTCGAATCGGAGCACCGACGTTTTGTGTTATTTGCGGATTGAGGAAAGAACCCGTTTGAGTGTAGAAAAGCAAGTGAGGGGGAGTAGTGTTGTGGGATATTTCAACTGTGGCCATTTCGGCGGGAGGCACTGATTTTTTCCAAAAGACGTGAAAGTACGGTTTCCGGGCTCAATTTTGTCAAACAGGGTACATTTCCATGGTTACAACTACTTCGTTTGCACGGTTGGCAAGGCAGTTTTTTGACTACATGGTAGTGGTACGAACCCGGAAAGGTCCAACCGATACCGGCAGATCCCACGATGGTCAAGGACGGGGTGTCGACGGCGACTGCGAAATGACGCGGCGCCGAGCAGTTGCCAAAATGAATGTCGGATTTTTCAATGACTGCGGCCATTTGACGCAGGGAGAGCATGGTTTCGGGAAGGATACAATTGTCGGGACATTCGGCTGCCTCGGCGACTTCCTCGATACAGGATCTTTCTCCGGGGCCGTGAAAAAGGAAAAATTTGAGCTGCGGGTTGTTTTGCACCGCAAGTTTGATCAGTTTGCCGTAGTGTGAAGCCGGCCAACGCCTAGTAGCGCAATGATGGGTCGGGGCTGTCGAGATGAGGAGATCCGTAGGTTGAACATCATGCTGGGTAAGGAGATTCGAGGCCTGATTTTTCTCTTCTTTAGTGAGAAAAATGTGCGGCATTTCCCCGTGGTACTCGATACCCAGAGGACGAAGCATGCTGGCCTTGCGGATAATGGGGTGTCCGTCTTTCATATGGGTCCAATGTGTATACAGCCATCTGTTGTACCAGGGGGGAGTGGACGTGAATCTTACGGGAGCACGGCTAAAAAGCACCACGAATCTGCATCGTGGAAGTTGTTGAAAATCGATCACCAGATCGTAGTCATTTCGGGCGATTCGCCAATATGCCGCAAGCTCCTTGCCGAAATGGGTCAGCTTGCTCTTGTCCAGGGTTTTAATCTCGGAGATGAAAGGGTTGTGTTCAAGGACGGGAGCACATTTTTTTTCCGTAAAAAAATCAATTGCGGCATCTGGAAATTTTTTTTTGAGCATCTCCGGAATATGGCTTGTCAGAACGACATCACCGATTTGTCTGAGCTGACAAACAAGTATCCGTTTGGGATGTATATGTAACAGGTCGTTTTTTGCCATAAAATTATGCTGCTTCTCTTCCAAGGAGCTTTTTGATTTTGTGGACATAGGGATCAAGCCCGGCCTGAAGATGCGCAGGGAAGGTAAAGGATGCGGCTTTTTTCGAATTAAGAACTCGTGCAATCAGTGAGGCCAGGTCAACAGGCTGAATCGTGGGGTCAACGATGGAGTTTTTGGAAAGAAAATAACTGCTTCCATTGGTCCTGGTCGATATGACAGGCAGTCCAGCTGCAAGGGCTTCGAGCACGGCGTTTGAGCAGGCGTCGTAGAAACTTAGGAGAATAAACATATCGCTTGCCTGGTAGAAAGTGCGCATATCATCCACCTTGCCCAGAAATCGAACTCGTTCGCTCACACCTATTTTGCAGGCCAGACGTTGATATTTTTCACAACGACGTCCTCCGGCTATTAAAAGCATCGTGTCATTGGGAAGATACTTTAGACACCTGATCAGCGGACCAATTCCTTTGAGCATGAAATTGGTCCCTGCCGTGGCGATGATGCGTTTGTCTTCACAAATGCCCAGGTGGTTACGGGCCTGTTTGCTCTCAGAGAGAGTGGCTGGTGAAAATTTTTGAAGGTCAGGCTGGTTGTAGATGACATCGACAGCAGGCGGCAGAAGATGCGGGAATGCTTCCAGGATCCAGTCTTTGACCAGGTCTGAGTTGGCGACGATCTGTCGGGAATGGCGTATCTGGAGTTTTTCAATAAGCAAAACAAGATGGTTGGCCGGAGAACAGCGTCTTCGGATCATTTTCCAGCTGCGGGCGAACCCTCTGGGATAGGCCCGGATGGAATGTTTCCAGAAAATCCCGGTCGGTCCTCCGCTGATGCGCAGTATGTCCTGACACATGGTGTTACCGAGTCCGATGGAGAGATCATAGTGCCCTTTGCGACGGATCCACTCGGCGGCTATGGCAAACCAGAGAATCTTGACGAATCTGCCTAGAACCGGCCGTCCAACGCAAATGACCCGGACGCCTCGAGGCGGATCGGTCTCCTTCCGGGTGCAGATGAAATCAACTTCATAATCCCGGATCAGCGCTTCGGCAAGACGCCAGGCAAAGCCCTCGACGCCACCGTAATGGCTGAGTTTGGGGAGCATTATGGCGATTTTTGAGCGCTTCTTGGCCATTTTCGTCTCGGGTCCGACAGGACCGGAAAACAATCAGCGATCCCCGTTTCTAAAGCGACGGGGATCGCTGAATTTATTGGGGAACACGGATAGACACAAATAAATACGGGCAGGCAGGCAGACGGGCTGGTCCTGTGGATACGAAAACGCGATCGGGCTGAATCCTATCTCCTGTACCATGTATCCTGTTTTTTTACATGACCATACGCACATCCCCGCCCGGGGTGAGGCGGTGTTCCAGCCGGTTGGCGATGATGCTCATGGTGTAGCAGCATACAAAGTATAAAACGGCCACGGTGGCGTAGATCTCAAAGGGGTAGATCATCAGTCGGCTGTTCAGGCCCTGGGCCACGAAGGTGAGTTCGAGGACGCCGATGATATAGGCAAGCGAGGTGTCCTTGAAGATGGCGATGAACTGGCCGACGATGGCCGGGATCATCTGTTTGAGGGCCTGGGGAAGGATGATGTGGATCATGGTCGAGGCGTAACTGAGTCCTGTGCCGTAGGCTGCCTCGATCTGGCCTCTGGGGATGTTCTGGATGCCGGAGCGGACGATTTCACCAATATAAGCACCGGTAAAGATGGTCAGGGCGATGGTCGCGGACCAGAACACGTCCAGGTAGGATTTGATGAAGATGGGGATGAAGAAATAGACCCAGAAGATGACCAGAATGAGCGGGTTGCCGCGGATGATCTCGATGTACAGGGTGCAGGGAATGCGAAAGATCACGTTTTTGGAGACCCGGCCGATGCCCACGATAAGCCCGATAAAAAAGCTCACTGAGATGGAGATGACCGCCATGGCAATGGAGGCGGACAGCCCTCCGATTCCCCAGAGGACATCGCTTGGATCGTCACTGGGGAATCTCCAGATGAGCAGGGAGCCCAGATTGTCCCAGATGACAGACCACTCGAAGTTGTACAGCCCCACCCCGAGACCGTAGAGGATGAAAACCAGAAAGGCGACAAAGCTCCACCGGCCGAGCAGCACGATCCCCCGGGCCAGCAGGGCCTTGGTTTTCTGCCACATGAGCATGGCACCGGTATAGGTCAGATCGTTCTTTTGTCTGCCCATGATCCCGGCGGAAAGGGTCAGCAGAAGCCAGAGTTTTTCAAAGGGCCAGAAAAGAAGATTGCCCAGAAAAATGGCCAGACCTTGTTTTGGGGTATGCCCGTCGTTGATGCGAAGACGCAGGTTGATCATGTTCAAAATGGCCGAAATGCCCAAAGAAAGGCCGAGATAGAGGATGCTCGCTGCGGTGGTTGCCTCAAATCCCCTGAAGGTGAGCGACTCCACCTGCTGGGACTGCCAGCAGAGTTCGGCCACGCCTACAACCATGGCCAGGGAGGAGTTTTTCATGTTGTTTAAAAATTCGCTCCCCAGAGGAGGAATGATCGCCCGAAAGGCCAGGGGAAGGATGATCGTCCGCAGTGCCTGGAAATAGGTCAGACCTGAGGAATAGGCCGCCTCGAGCAGTCCCTTGGGGATGGACTGCATGCCCGCCCGGATGACCTCGGCCATGAACGCGCTTGTATATACGGACAGGCCGATGGTTGCTGCCCAGAATTCGAAATTATGATCGAATACCCACAGCCGCCACGATTCGGGAAGGCCCATGGGAAGGGCGAAATACCAGAAAAAGAGCTGCACCAAAAGCGGGGTGTTCCGGAAAAATTCAACATAGGATGACGAAAAAATATAGAACGGCTTGAAAGCGGAAAGACGTCCCAGGCCGAACAGGGTCCCGAGAAACAGGGCGATGCCCGAACTGATCAGGGTGATTTTGAGGGTCGTTAGGAGCCCCTTTAAGAGCTCAATGGCAAAGACCATCCCGTAGGTCTCATTGGGAACGTAAAGGACGTCCCACTGGAATTTGTATCCGAAATTGAATACGAATCCCCAGTAATAGACCGCTGCGCCGAGGATGGAGCATAAAATGAGATATTGGACCCAGGTTTTTTCAAGCCAGTAACGGAACATATATTTTATTGAATTTAAGAGATTTAAGAGATTTTAGAAATTTAAGAAATTTGAGAAATTTGAGAGATTTTAGAAATTTAAGAGATTTTAGAAATTTAAGAGATTTTAGAAATTTAAGAGATTTTAGAAATTTAAGAGATTTAAGAGATTTTAGAAATTTAAGAGATTTAAGAGATTTTAGAGATTTTAGGGATTTAAGAGATTTAAGACATTTTAGAGAGTTAAGACATTTTAGAAGGTTAAGAGATTTGAAAGGATTAAGGTATTTTAGTGGGTGGAGGATTCTTTTTTGGCGATGGAAAAAAGATAGCGGCGGAATCCTTTGATTTGGGCTTGGCATTCATTGGTCAGTGTTAGGATTTCGGTGTGTCTTTCTTGGGAAATGTATCCGAAGTCAAGAGCTCGGTAGGACTGTGATTGGACTTCATTGGAGGATCGCAGGGCATATCCAAGGAATCTGCAAAATTCCTTGGCGGAGCAGTTTCCAAATCCTTCGGCAATATTGTCCATCACAGAACCGGAAGAACGGGAAATCTGATCTCGTAAGGCATAGTCTTTTCCCAGCTGAGTCGTGTTGATCAGCTTACCAACTCGCTGACAAAGTTCCCGTGCCTTCTGCCAGCAGGGCAACTCCTCAAAGCGGGAGTAACGCATGCCACCTCTCCAGAGTTATCGATCCCTCAGCCCCCATGCTTCCCCTCAAAATTCAAGATACCACAATTTCTTAAATTTCTAAAATTTCTAAAATTTTACACCATAAACTCCGGCGGCCCGTGCGCATCACAGGCCACCGGAGTTTTACATATCGTGAGTAATAATTCCTACGGCCACATCTCGATTTCTTCGGTCATGGGGAAGGAGTAGGGGGTGTCGGGACCGTACCATTTGTTGTAGATCTTCATGTAGGTGCCGTCTTTCCACATGTCCTGGATGGTGAAGTTGATGGTGTCGCGCCATTTGGAATCATCTTCGGGCAGGCCGATGCCGTAGGGTTCGTTGCTGAAGAAATCACCGACCAGTTCGTACTTGCCGGGTTCCTTGGCAGCATAGCCGAGAAGGATGGTCGAGTCGGTGGTGAATCCGGCCACGCTTCCCATCTGCAAAGCGGCAAACCCGGAGGCGTAATCAGGAAAGGATTTGACGTTGGCGTTGGGATTGGGATCGCCGAGTTCCTTGAGCAGATTCCGGATGTTGATCTCGGAGGTGGTGCCCTGGGTGGTGGCGATCTTCTGGCCGACAAGATCCTTCAGGGTCTTGAATTTGCCTTTTCGGGCCAAAACTTTCTGACCGTCGAAAAAGTAGGTGATGGAAAAGTCGATGGATTTGTCACGTTCGCGTTTGTGGGTCATGTTGGCCACGGACATGTCGATACGGCCCTGCTGCAAAAAGGAGATTCTGGTTTTGTCGGTCACCTTGACCCGGTCGAGCTTGCAGCCGAGACGGTCGGCGATTTCCTGGGCCATATCCACGTCGAAACCGACCCAGTTGTTGTTCTCGTCATAATAGGCCCCGGGGATGGAATTGGTCATGATGCCGGCCCGGATGACCTTGTCTTTCATGACCTGGTCATAGGTCGCGCCGGCAAAGGACATCTGCGCGCAAAAAAACATGACTGCAACGAGGGTGAGGATTCTCAGACTACGCATCGTGCATCTCCTTGGTTGAGAGTGAAACGGGTTGGTATGTGTCCCGAAAAAAACCGGGTTGGACGCGGGAAAGACGGTTTTAGGTTTTAAGTTTTAGGTGTTAGGGAAATACTCAAGGGTTAAGGTTTAAGGGGCAAAGGAAAGACGGGGTGCCAACGAAATACGCGAAACAAGCGAAAAAAGGCAGTTTTAAAAAAAATCTTTCGCAGACCCGAGGGGCAGAAACTGTTTCGTCGGAAAAAAACCTTTCGCTGCCCTTTACCCGCTCGCAACTCTCTTACTATTCAATCTTTTTTCAGTATCAGTGGCTGATGATCTTTTTGAGAAAATCCTTGGTGCGGTCACTTTTCGGGTTGGCAAAGAATTGATCCGGGGTGTTTTGTTCGATGATGCAGCCATCGTCCATGAAGACAACCTGGTCGGCCACTTCCCTGGCAAAGCCCATCTCGTGGGTCACGCAGATCATGGTCATGCCTTCCTTGGCCAGGGTCTTCATGACGTCGAGGACCTCGTTGATCATCTCCGGATCCAGGGCCGATGTGGGTTCGTCAAAGAGCATGATCTTGGGCTGCATGGCCAGCCCTCGGGCAATGGCCACGCGTTGCTGCTGGCCGCCGGAGAGCTGTCCTGGATAGGCGTCGGCCTTGTCCGGGATATCCACTTTCTTGAGCAGGTCCATGGCAATGTCCACGGCCTGGTTTTTATCCATTCGTCGGACCATGGTCGGGGCAAGCATGATATTTTCGAGAACGGTCATGTGCGGATAGAGATTGAACTGCTGGAACACGAATCCGATTTCCGCACGAAGCAGGGTCAGGTTCAGTTCTTCGGCATAGAGATCGGCCCCGTCGACATGGATTGTGCCCTTCTGGATGGGCTCAAGTCGATTGATGCACCTGATGAGCGTGCTCTTGCCCGACCCGCTGGGACCGCAGATGACGAAAACTTCACCCTTGTCCACATGCAGTGAAACGTCCTTCAATGCATGGTGTTCGCCGTACCATTTATGAATATGTCGTATGTCGATCAAAACGAAACCAGTGGTTGGGGATGGCCGGAAAATCCGGAGCCTGTCTGTACGCATGCCGATTGCGGCCCGGTGTGCGTTTGTCAGGCCTAAAAAGAATGAAGGCTTGTAGCAAAAACCCTTCTTATGGGCAAGCACAAGGGTGTCCGCTCGATATTGCAAATAATGTTCTTTACGGATACTGACCCATCTTATGTCTGCGACCAATGTCCTCTTTGTATCCCGCCCGGAACATGTTACCCCGGTTTTCTCCGCATTGAAACAGCGCGGGGTTTCCGTGCTCATGGCCGAGAATGGTGATTTTGCCCTCAAGACCGTGCGCAATGCTTTTCCCCGGGTGGTGTTCATCCAGGAAGACCTCGAGGGATGCGATGCCGCCAGGCTGCTTGCCGCCATTCTTGAGGAACAGCAGGAGATCGAGGTCATTGTTTTTACAGAACAGGGAAATGTGGATAACGCCCAGGCCGTTCTCGAGGCCGGGGCCAGAGATTATTGGCTGACACCGCTGGACCCGGAAAAGGTCGTGGCGGTTCTTCCCCCGCCCGCACAACCAGAATCTGCCTCTTTGCCTGCGGACGTGTCCGCTCCTTTGTCCTGCAAAAAGATCATCGGGGTTCATCCGGCCATCCGCAGGGTGCTTGCTCTGGCCCGTCAGGTGGCACCTTCCCGGGCAACGGTGCTTATTTCCGGAGAATCAGGGACCGGCAAGGAGATGTTTGCCAGGTATCTCCACGAGGCATCCGACAGGAAGGACAAACCGTTTATTGCCGTGAACTGCGCGGCCCTTCCGGAACATCTTCTGGAATCTGAATTGTTTGGGCATGAAAAAGGGGCCTTTACCGGGGCGATCCAGAAAAAACCCGGTAAATTCGAGCTCGCCCACGGCGGCACCCTGCTTTTGGACGAGATCTCCGAAATGGATATCGGCCTGCAGGCCAAGCTTTTGCGCGTGCTGCAGGAGGGAGAGATTGACCGGGTGGGTGGAACCGAAACCATCCGGGTCGATGTGCGGGTCCTGGCCACGACCAATAGAAATATCGAGGAGAGTGTCCAGAACAAGGAGTTTCGCCAGGATCTCTACTACAGATTGAATGTCATCCCCTTGAAGCTGCCGCCCCTGCGGGATCGGGGACAGGACATCATTGCCCTGGGAGAATTTTTTATCAGGCGCTACAGCAAGGAGTATGGCTTCAAATCTTCCGGGTTCACGCCCGAGGCCATATCCTGGCTCATGGAATATCCCTGGCCCGGCAATGTCCGGGAACTGCAGAATCTCATGGAGCGGGCTGTTCTTCTGGCCGCCGGTTCGCCTATCAAGCCGAGTCATTTCCTTCTCGACGGGGAGGAATGGCCCCTGGATGAATCTCTGGAGATCCCTGAAGAAAATCCGGTTGAAGAGGATGACCGGGCTGATGAAATCCTCGGTGGTACAGATGGGGTTGTCCCCCTGCAGGAGATGGAGCGAAGGCTCATCATGCAAAGTCTTGATCAGACCGAAGGCAACCGAACCCAGGCCTCCAAGCTCTTGGGCATCTCGGTCAGAACCCTGCGCAACAAGCTCAACGAGTATCGCAAGCAGGGGATGGAGATTGAATAGGAAACAAAGTACGCAGTACGCAGGAAAGGCGGGAAGAACGGAGACGGGAGACGGGGGGCGGGATGTGTCTTTTTCTGGGAACGCCGAGCGTCTGCTCGGCCTTTCGGGCATTGTAGATGGAGTATCGTTATGCTACCGGGCGTGCCGTTTGCCTCTGTTTCTTGCTGGTTCGCAGACGCAGTGCCGAGCAGACGCTCGGCGTTCCCAGGGGGGGCAAAACATAATCGGCAATCGGTGGTTGAAAGTTCTCAATTTTTATCCTAGCCCTCCCCAACTGTTTATAATCTCTTAAGTTTTCTAAGTTTATTCAATATTTTCAATTTTATATCATTATGTTTTCAAGGAGTTTATCCATGCATACGTTGTCGAAACAGGTCGCTGGGTACATTGAGCATTCTTCATGGATACGCAAGATGTTCGAAGCCGGGATGGTTCTGAAGAAAAAGTATGGCGAGGAGAATGTTTTTGATTTCAGCCTGGGCAATCCGGATCTGGCGCCTCCCGAGGCGGTTGCCCGAGGGCTTCACGCCATTGCGGAGCAGGCATCTTCGCCCTTTGCCTTTGGGTATATGCCCAATGCCGGCTATCTTGATGCCCGACAGACTCTGACGGAGTATCTTTCCAAAGAACAGGAGTGCCCGGATCTCGGTCCCGAACACCTGATTCTGACCTGCGGGGCAGCCGGAGGGCTGAACGCCTTTTTCAGGGCCGTACTCGAGCCCGGCGACGAGGTTATCTGTCCGGCCCCTTATTTTGTGGAATACGGATTTTATGTTCAAAATTATGGGGGGACGCTCAGGCCGGTTCCCTGTGACAAGGAAACATTCGGCCTTGATTTTGACGGAATCGAGGCGGCCTTGTCCGAGAAGACCCGGGTCGTATTGATCAATTCTCCCAACAATCCCACAGGGCAGATCTATTCCCGCGAGGATCTCGACCGTCTTGCAGAACTTCTGACGGCTCAAAGCCGGAAAAATGGCCGCCCGGTTTACCTGGTTTCCGATGAGCCGTATAGATTCCTGGTCTATGACAAAAAGGAGGTTCCCCCGGTTCTTCCCCGGTATCCTTACAGCATTGTCATCGGCTCTTTTTCCAAGAGCCTCTCCCTGGCCGGGGAACGGGTCGGGTATGTGGCCGTGAATCCGGCCATGGAGGATGTCACCACCCTGGTAGGCGGACTCATTTTGACCAATCGGATTTTAGGCTTTGTCAATGCACCGGCGATCGGTCAGAAGCTTTTGACCGCGGCCCTGGGCGAGGGTGTGGATCTCGGCGTATACGAGAAACGACGCCGGGCCATGGCGGATGTCCTCGATGGTGCGGGCATTTCGTACGTCATGCCCAAGGGGGCCTTCTACTTTTTCCCGCGGGTTCCCGGAGGGAGCCTCGATGACCCAGGCTTTGTCAATGCGCTCATGAACGCCAATATCCTGGCCGTGCCCGGATCGGGATTCGGCTTCCCCGGTGGATTCAGGCTCGCCTTTTGTGTGCCCGAGGACGTCATTGTCCGTTCGGCCGAGCCGTTTAAACAGGCCGTGGCCGCCTACCTCGAACAGAGGTAGAAGTTGTTGGAATGTGAGAGATTTCAGAAAGTCAGGAAATTTGAGAATCTAAAGAGCGTTGGGCGCTTCAGGAACAGGAGGGCATCTGCCTTGGCGATTTCCCGAATTTTGTGATGTACCCCCGCTTATCCGATGCGCTGCAGGGAGAGCGTTTTTTTCATTGCATCCTCAGCAAAGCGTGTGATCGTGCGTATCCGCATTTTCAGGAGAGCCGATTGTGCTTGACTTGGAGCCGCTTCTCCTTTATTCGGATCAACTTCTTTTTTTGCAGGCAAGGAATACACACGAATGTTCGATAGCTTAAGTGATAGACTCAATGCCGCGTTCAAGCGGTTCAAGGGCCACGGCCGTCTGGATGCCAAGAACATCAAGGACGGACTCCGGGAGGTCCGGCTGGCTCTGCTCGAGGCAGATGTCCACTTTTCCGTGGTCAAGGATTTCATCGAGCGGATCAAGGATCGGGCCGAAGGCCAGGAGGTTCTGGAGAGTCTGACGCCGGGCCAGCAGGTGGTCAAAATCGTCCACGAAGAGATGATCGAGCTTTTGGGTGGAACAACCACCGAGCTCGATCTTTCGGTCAAGCCGCCTCTGGTCATCATGATGGCCGGTCTTCAGGGTTCGGGTAAGACGACCACCGCGGCCAAGCTGGCCTTGCATCTGCGCAGGCAGAAACACAAACCCTACCTCGTTCCCGCAGACGTTTACAGGCCTGCGGCCATCGACCAGCTGCACAAGCTGTCCGTGGAGCTGGGCGTGCCGGCGTTTGCCTCTTCGGCGGACATGAATCCCGTGGACATCTGCTCTCAGGCCATTGAAGAGGCCAAGAAACAGGCCTGCGATGTGGTGCTTCTCGATACGGCCGGTCGTCTGCATATCGACGAGCTGCTCATGCAGGAACTTCAGTCCATCAAGGAAACCTGCAAGCCCCAGGAAATCCTTTTTGTGGCTGATTCCATGACCGGTCAGGACGCCGTGAACGTGGCCAAGCGGTTCAACGAGCTGCTCGATGTCACCGGTATCGTGCTGACCAAGATGGAGGGTGATGCCCGGGGTGGTGCGGCCCTGTCCATCAAGTCGGTCACAGGCAAGCCGATCAAGTTCGTTGGTATGGGTGAAAAGCTTTCCGATCTGGAGGTCTTTCATCCCGACCGGGTGGCCTCGCGGATTCTGGGCATGGGTGACGTGCTCACCCTGATTGAAAAGGCGCAGGATACCATTGACGCCAAAGAGGCCGAAGAGCTCGAAAAAAAGTTCAAGCGATCCGAATTCAATCTGGAGGACTTTCGTTCCCAGATGAAAAAGATCAGAAAGCTCGGTTCTCTCGAGGGGATCATGAAGATGATTCCCGGCATGGGGCAGATGCGTAAACAGCTTCAGGATGTGAAAATGCCTGAAAAGGAGCTGACCCGCATCGATGCCATCATCAGTTCCATGACCCTTGCCGAGCGCGAAGATCATAAGCTGATCAGCCTGAGTCGAAAAAAACGCATTGCCACAGGAAGCGGGACAACGGTTGCCGATGTCACCGCGTTGCTCAAGAATTTTGAGCAGATGCAAAAAATGATGAAAAAGATGATGGGCAAACAGAAACAGGGCAAACCCATTCCCGGTATGCCCAAGAACGCCTCCGCCCAAATCAAGCAAAAGCGTCTCAAGCGGAAAAAACTCAAACAGATGAAGCGTAAGCAGAAAAAATAAGTAACTATGCAGGTCAAAATTTAGCAGGAGCAACAGGCTGGAATATATCGTTAGATTTGAGTGCCAGCCCGTAAGTTTCAGAGATTTAAGGATTTCAGAAATTTTAGAAATTGAGGACCTGGACGCTAACCGCTTGTAATTTCTTAAATCTCTTAAATTTCTTAAATTCGTAATTCTGATTCTTGAGAAATGCACCTGAATAGTTACAAAAACAAATAGATTTTCTAAACCCAATTCATGAAGAGGATATATCATCATGGCAGTTAAAATCCGTATGACCCGCATGGGTTCCAAGAGAAAACCCTTTTACAGAATCGTCGCCCTTGACAGCAAAACCCGCCGGGATGGTCGGCCCCTGGAATTTCTGGGCTACTACAATCCCATGACCGAGCCCCCCGAGGTCAAGCTGGAAGACGAACGGATCACCTATTGGCTGGAACAGGGCGCCATCCCGTCCGACACGGTCAGGTCCCTGCTGCAGAAAAAAGGCGAATAGCTCCTGATTGTCACGGGTTCCTCAGGGCGATGCCCCTGTCAGACAAGGAAATTCCCGCCTCCTGCTTGCCCTTTATTCTTTTTTCACGCTATATGGAAAAACCGTTTCCGGGCGAGAGGCACATCATCCTCTGTGATCGATATGTCCATTGGTATCCCGGATGCGGTCGTGTGATGCAAAGCGGCAATGATCCAAGCGTGGCGGGTGAGCATGGGCTGGACTGAACCAAGTGATACAACATGAGCTTGCGGCGGAGGTGGTTATGCTGAAGGGTCTTATCGAATACATTGCAAAATCGTTGGTCGACTATCCCGACCAGGTCGTGGTTTCCGAGGTCGAGGGCGAGCAGACATCCGTGCTCGAACTCAAGGTGGCCAAGGAGGATCTGGGCAAGGTGATCGGCAAGCAGGGGCGGACGGCCAGGGCCATGCGCACCATCCTTGGCGCGGCCTCGACAAAATTCAAAAAGAGGGCTGTCCTCGAAATTCTGGAATGATGCTTTCTAATACGGGATGGGGACAGAACCCTGCCTGGCCGAAGATGCGACAGGGAGTCTTCTCTGATGGATAAGATCACTCTGGTCCCTATCGGCAAAGTCCTCAGACCTCATGGTCTCAAGGGGGAGCTGTGCATAGACATCTATGCAGACTCCCCTTTTCTCTTGGACCGCATTTCAAGGATCTATCTGCAGCGTGAGGGACACAAGCCCAAACCCTTTTCAGTTGAAGGGTGGCAGCCTCACGGGAACCGGGTCATCCTCCGCCTGGACAGATTTGGTGGGTTGCGTGAGGAGGCGCTCAAATGGACCGGCGCGGACATTTTGATGCGGTCGCGGGATCTTCCCGCCCTGAAAGAGGGGGAGTATTTTTGCCATCAGCTCGTCGGATGCGAGGTCTCGCTTAAGCAGGGCGAGCATCTTGGCCGCCTCGATGCAGTCCAGAGTTTTTCCGGTCGCGAAGTATGGACCATCCTGACACCCCGGGGCCAGGAAATACTTTTTCCGGCAGAAAATGATTTTGTGCTTTCCATCGATCTCGATGCCAGGCGGATTGTCATCCGTCCCCCCGAAGGGCTTTTGGACGTCTATCTATGAAGTTCACCATTGTTTCCATTTTTCCCGAGTACTTCACCTCGCCCCTTTCCTGCGGACTTGTTTCACGCAATATTGAAAAGGGGCTGGTTGCGGTAGAGGTGATTTCGCCCAGGGATTTTTCCCAGGACAAGCATCACAATACCGATGATAGAGTCTATGGCGGCGGACCGGGAATGGTCATGATGGCCGATCCCCTGCTGCGAACCCTTGAAAGTATTCCGGGCCGTCCACGAACGCTCATGCTTTCGCCCAAGGGAAGGCCGCTGACCCAGGACTTTGCCCGTGAGCTTGCCGGGGAATCCGAACTGACCCTTGTTTGTGGTCGCTACGAGGGCATTGATGCGCGTATCGAGGACCTCTATCCCGTTGAGCCCGTTTCCCTGGGGGATTTCGTGCTCAATGGCGGGGAATCCGCAGCCATGTGTCTGATGGAGGCGGTGGCCAGATTGCTTCCCGGATTCATGCAGCATGACGAGTCCGTGGATGAGGAGAGTTTTACCTCCGGGCTGCTCGAGTATCCCCACTACACCCGCCCGGAAACATACGCCGGACTCAGGGTTCCGGAAATCCTTCGCTCCGGAGATCACGGCAAGATAGCTGCATGGCGCAGGGAACAATCCCTTGAGGCGACCCTTGCCCACCGGCCCGAGATGCTTGCGTCAGCCCCGTTGACCAAAGAGGATATCCGCTTTTTGCGGGGTCGAAATATTGCATCAAGAGGGCGGAATCTTTTCGTTACTCTTGTTCATTATCCCGTATTGAACAAAGCGGGCAAAGAGGTGACAACCTCTTTGACAAACCTGGATGTTCACGATATAGCGCGCGTTTCCGCGACATATGGTCTGGGGGGCTATGTCATTTGTACGCCTCTTAAGGATCAGCAGGTCCTTGCGTCCAGGATCATCGATCATTGGTCCCAGGGAAGCGGATCAGGTTTCAACCCGGACAGAAAAGAGGCTCTGAGCAAGGTCATTGTGCGAAACGATCTTGCCGAGGCCATCAGACACGTCCGGGACGTGACTGGTGAAATCCCCTATGTGGCAGCCACCAGCGCACGCGAGGGGAATATGCCCCTTGTGGATCTGCGACCCGTTCTCAACGAACGACCGGTTCTTCTTGTCCTGGGGACGGGTTCGGGGCTGGCCGATTCCATCATCGAACAGGCTGATGGACTGACACGGCCGGTTCGTTTTTTATCACGGTACAATCATCTTTCAGTACGCTCGGCAGCGTCGATCATGATCGATAGGCTTTTGAGCGACATCTACTGAGTTTTTTGACAATTGTCGGTATAGACGTGTCCCAACGGGCACGGGTAACACATACTTTCTGCGGATTCCGTTCGTTGTCGTCGCGAATTTTGGTCTGGCTTCGGACCGCTTCGGTTTGATCGACAACAGAGGTATCAAGGAGAACATCATCATGGATAAAATCAGAGCGATCGAAAGAGAACACATGCGTTATGACGTGCCCACCTTCAAGGCCGGTGACACCGTCCGGGTTCATGTCCGTATCATTGAAGGTGAAAAGGAAAGGACCCAGGTTTTTCAGGGGACTGTTTTGCGACTCAACCGTGGCACGACCAATGCCAGTTTTGTGGTTCGCAAGATTTCCGACGGCATTGGGGTTGAGAGAATTTTTCCCATTCACTCACCCGGGATCGAACGGATCGAGGTCGTGAGCGAAGGCAAGGTTCGCCAGGGACGCATTTACTACCTGCGCAAGCTCAAGGGGAAGGCCGCCCGGATCAAGAGCAGGAACAGCTGGGATTAAGATTGCCGGATCGGGTCTGGGGGTTGCCTCCAGACCCGATTTTTTTTGGGCCAGTGGAATAGAATGCAGAGGCCGGAAGACGGATGACAGGTTACGGACGGGCACGGACACCCACTGACGCCGACACAAAAAAACGTCATCCCGGACTTCGTCGGGATGACGATATTCGTTGCGGGTTTTTCCGCAAAAGATGAACCCTGTTTTTTAACTGAGCACTGCGCACTGCGCCCTGCGTACTGCGTACGTCCAATCCCTCTATGAATCTTTTCGCGAGTCCGACAAGCCCGCCACCCGATCAGGTGGCCGGGGTGGACGAGGCCGGGCGAGGGTGTCTTGCCGGTCCGGTTGTGGCTGCGGCTGTCATTCTTCCCGTCTCATACGATCTTTTAGGATTGGGTGATTCCAAGAAACTCACCCGTGCCGGTCGCGAACGTCTCGAACCCCTGATCAAAAAACAGGCCGTGGCCTGGTCGCTGGGCGTGTCCTGGCCCCGGGAGATCGAGACCATCAATATCCTTCAGGCATCTCTTGTCGCCATGCGCAGGGCCGTATCTACCCTGCGGGTGGTCCCCGCCTATGTTCTGGTTGATGGGAATCAGAAAATCCCCTTTTCTCTACCTCAGGAATCTGTTATTGGCGGCGATGCCAAAGTGGCCTGTATTTCAGCGGCGTCGGTCCTGGCCAAGGTCTTCAGAGATCGACTCATGGTCCACCTGGATCGCCGTTTTCCCGGCTATGGTCTGGCCGCTCACAAGGGCTACGGGACCAGGATGCATTGGGAAATTTTGCAGCAAAAAGGCCCCTGTCCCCTTCACAGAATGACGTTCAAAGGGGTGGGGGACATACCCCGTTCCAAGGAGAGATCCCTATGTCTTCCGGGGCTGGAGAGCTAGGACGTTATGGTGAGGATGTTGCCTGTGACTATCTGATCGAGAAAGGATATCAAATCATCGAGCGCAATTGGCGGACCAGAAAGGGAGAGCTTGATATCATCTGCTCACGTGACGGGGAGTTGATATTTGTCGAGGTCAAATCCCGCGGTCCAGGCAGTCTCGGAGAGCCTGGCGAGGCTGTGGATATGCGCAAGAAAACACGGCTGGTCAAAGCGGCTGCCGCCTATTTGAGCACAAACCGGCTTTGGGAAGTGCCTGCCCGATTCGATCTGATCGGTCTGCGGATGCGTCCCGATTATGTCCAGGTGGAACACGAGAAAAATGTCATCGACGCAAGCGAAATTATGGGTGGTCGCCACACCCCTTGGCAACCCTGGTGACATGTCCCCGCGGGGAACGCAGGTGATACAATCGGCCGGATTGATCCTTGCCGAGGATACCCGCCGGGCCGGGCTGCTCTGCCAGCGTCTGGGCATCTCCCACGGTCGGATGGTCAGCGCCTTTGACCACAACGAGGCCTCGCGAGTCTCTCTGGTTCTGGAGACATTGGCGCAGGGAACGGATGTGGCCGTGATCTCCGATGCGGGCACCCCGCTCATCTCCGATCCCGGCTATGTCATCGTCCGGGCCTGCAGAGAGGCCGGATACGATGTTTCCCCGGTCCCCGGACCTTGTGCCCCCATCGCCGCGCTCATGGCCTGCGGTCTGCCCACGACACCGTTCACCTTTTTGGGCTTTCTGCCCCGCAGGAAAAGTGATATCCAGGCGGTCCTTTCTCCCTATGCGGCGATCCAGACCACACTGGTCGCTTTTGAACGAAAAAATCGTCTGCCTGTTTCACTGGATATTGCCCGCGAGATCCTGGGGGATCGGTCCTATTGCGTGGCCAGGGAACTGACGAAGACCCATGAGCAATGCATCCCTGGTTCTCTAGGCAACGCAGCGGATATCGAGTCCCTCGCGGCCATGGAAATCAAGGGAGAGTGCACCCTGGTCATCGGTCCGGGAGTATCGGCCGGTGAACCGACCGATCAGCAGCGGGTCATGGAACTGCTTGGCCAGGAAGCCGCGTCAGGGGACAAGCCCCGTGCCGTGGCCAAGCGGGTTGCCGCCCGGGTTACCGGGTGGACGGCCAAGGATGTTTACGCCATACAGCAGCGCATGCGTGCTGAGAAATAAAGACATCGTCCGATTGCATACAGCCGGGCGGATGCCGGGACACTCATGGTCAGCAGGGAACTCACCGTTTTCGTGCGCATGTTCTTGCGCACCTATCTGGTCGGGGCATGCATCAACACCCGCGGGATGCAGAATATCGGCCTTTCCTATGCCATGGATCCGGGCCTGCGTCTGCTCTACACTTCGGTGGATGACCTGCAAAAGGCCAGGAAACGGTATCTCAGGATTTACAACACCCACCCCTGCTGGACACCCCTTTTGGTCGGTCTGTTTTTCTACATGGAAAAGAAGATCCTCAAGGGACTTCTCCCGCCCAGGGCCCTTCCCAAGATGAAGAGCACCATCGCCTATACCCTCTCAGCAGTGGGCGATTCCCTGTTTGGCGGGAGCATCTATGTCTTCTGGTCCCTGTCGACCATGATTTTTCTGGCCCTGAAACTGGACTGGGTCGCTCTCGTTTGGGCGGTGACCTGGATCCTTATGCTTGAAGGGTTCAAGCTGTACACGTTCTGGAAGGGAATCAGCCAGGGAATACCCTTTTTAGCCCGACTCAAATCCTGGAATCTGATCAATTGGTCCGCCCGGATCAAGGTGGTCAATGCGGTGCTTCTTGTCATATTCTGGCTCATTGTCTGGCCGGGTCAGAAAACGCCCCTGTCATGGATTGTTGGAACCGCTGGAATTCTGTTTCTGGCCTGGCTGGGCACGCTCTTTTACCGGGCTCGGGAAGTGATCATCATCTTGTTGGCGGTCCTGGTCATGGCCATGCCGATGATACTTCCCTGGGTGCACGGCTGACCGGCTGGAGACGCCGGGCAGTTCGAGCACGTCGTTTTTATTACAAATCTGCCGTTTTCGGACAGTGAATCATATCCGGGATGGGTCGGTGGAAAACGATATACGGAGTGGTTACGTGTGTGATGGTGTTGTTCTTGAAAAAACCATAAGCGTGCGCAATGAGCTCGGGCTTCATGCCCGGCCGGCGGCGCAACTGGCCCAGATTGCCCAGAAATATGCTGCAACCATCAAGATTGTCCTGGATGAGCGGGAAATCGATGCCAAATCCATTCTGGATATTTTGAGTCTGGCTGCCCAA
The DNA here is from genome assembly GCF_053851535.1 of Desulfoplanes sp. PS50. Taxonomy (NCBI): domain Bacteria; kingdom Pseudomonadati; phylum Thermodesulfobacteriota; class Desulfovibrionia; order Desulfovibrionales; family Desulfoplanaceae; genus Desulfoplanes; species Desulfoplanes sp. PS50. Next base: position 53,218 of record NZ_JBSPZA010000010.1, read on the forward strand.
AGGGGGACGGATTTGTGCATCAAGGCTTGGGGAAGTGATGCCGACGAGGCCGTGACCAACATTGTTCGTCTTTTTGAGGAGCGTTTTGGAGAGGATCGCTGATGGCAAAACATGTACTGACCGGAATACCCGTTTCCTCGGGAATCGCCATAGGCAGGGCGTTTTTTCTGAACAAGAACAGAATGTCCCAGGCCCCTCGCCAGGCAGTCAGGGAAGAGCTTGTCGAGCAGGAACAGGAGCGTCTCAAAACGGCCATCGGACTGGCGTTTGATGAGCTCGAGCGTATCCGGTCGAATGTGCCCCGCGAACTTCAGGAGCACGGCGCCCTCATCGATTCCTATCTGATGATCCTAAAAGACCGTAAGCTCAGCGAAAATGCCATGAACTATATCGCTGATCTCAGGATCAACGCTGAATGGGCCCTTGAAAAGGCGGTCGATGATGTTGAAAAAATGTTCAGCACCATTGATGACGAGTACATCCGGGCGAGGATGCAGGATGTCAAGCTGGTCTCTCAGCGGGTCATGAACCAGTTTACCGGCCAGGATCAGGAGATGACCGAGGTGAGTCACCGGGTCATCCTCATGGCCCATGATCTGACAGCTGCCGACACCATCGAGCTGGAAGTGAACAAAATCATGGCCTTTGCCACGGTCATGGGTGGAAAAACCTCCCATGCAGGTATCCTGGCTAGATCCTTGCAAATTCCCGCCGTTGTCGGTGTGGAGGAACTCGACGGGATTGTCGAGGATGACCAGATCGTTATTCTGGATGGCTTCAACGGGCGCATTTTGATCCAGCCCACTGAGGACGAACTCGGCAAGTACACGGATCTGCAGTACCGATTCGAGGATTATCAACGCAGTCTTTCCCGGGTCTGCCATCTTCCCGGGGAGACCCGGGACGGATATCATGTGGATGTACTTGCCAATATCGAGCTCTTTGAAGAGGTCACCTCGGTGATCGATAACGGCGGGGAGGGGATCGGGCTGTACCGAACCGAGTACAACTACATGAACCGGACCTCGTTTCCCACTGAAGCGGAACTGATCGAGATTTACAGCGAACTGGCAGAAATCATGGCCCCGGCCAAGGTGATCATCCGAACCCTGGATCTGGGTGCGGACAAGGTCGCTTTTTTCGGTTCCCTGGAAGAGGCCAATCCCGCCATGGGGCTGCGGGCGATCCGGTTTTGCATGTCCCACAAGGAAATTTTCAAGACCCAGCTTCGGGCCATCCTTCGCGCCGGGATCAAGGGCAATGTGTCTATCATGTTTCCCATGATTTCCGGGCTCCATGAACTCAAGGAGGTCAAGTCCTTCTATTTTCAGGTCAAGGAGGAGCTGCGCAAGGAGGGGGTGGCCTACAATCCGGATATCCCCCTTGGGATCATGGTCGAGGTCCCTGCTGCTGTGACCGTGGCCGATTCCCTGGCCCAGGAAGTGGATTTTTTTTCCATCGGCACCAACGACCTCATCCAGTATTGCCTGGGCATTGACCGGACCAACAAGCATGTGGACTATCTCTACCAGCCTCTGCATCCGGCCGTGGTCACAAGCATCAAATCGGTCATCGATGCCGCCCACCAGGCCGGGATCGAGGTCAGCGTGTGCGGTGAAATGGCCGCGGATCCCTTTTGTGTGCCCATTCTCATGGGCATGCAGGTGGACAGCATCAGCCTGACCCCCCAGGCCATTCCGGGTATCAAGCGGATCATTCGCCAGGTGACCATGGAAGACTGCAAATATCTTTTAAAGGAGGTTCTGGAAAGCGATTCCGTGGCCGGGAGCAATGTCCTGGTCAAGGAGATGATCTTCCGGCGCTTTCCCGACGAGCTCATGTTCTATACCTCGCTTCTGGACGGGGATAGATAGGAATGAAGTGAGCAGGAGGCAGGAGGCAGGGCGCAGGAGGCAGGGCGCAGGAAGGGCTGGTTTTTCGACGTGAAAAGGGGAGATCCCTTTTTTTGGCCGGGGCTTTTTGTGAATGATCGTGGGGGAAGGGGTTTACTTCTCTTCGTATGATCTTACCTGCTTGTTTGGGTTTTCAAATCAGGCGTTTCATACACATTATCCAGGAACAGCCATCAAACTGCGCACTGTGTACTGCGTACTGTGCACTGCGACGCACTCTTGGTCTTTTTATGTCAAACTCATCAGGCAAGATAAAAATTATCGGGCTGAACAGAAAGGCCCGTCATCTCTACGAACTCGAGGAGTTTATCGAGGCGGGCATGGTGCTGACCGGTTCCGAGGTCAAGTCGTTGCGCGAGGGGCGAATCAGCTTCATGGACGGGTATGTGAACTTTCAGGGAGACGAAGCCTTTCTGATCGGGGTACACATCGCCGAGTACGAGAATGCCGGGTACGCCCAGCATATCCCGGATCGTCCGCGCAAGCTGCTCATGCACAAACGCGAAATCCAGGGGCTGATGAAGAAGGTGGAACAAAAAGGCCTGACCGTGGTTCCTACAAAAATCTATTTCAAGAATGGTCGGATCAAACTTGAACTCGCTCTGGGCCGGGGCAAGAAACTTCACGACCACAGGCAGGATCTCAAGGAACGCGCTGTCAAACGGGACACAGCCCGGGAGATGGCGGGGAAAGGGTAACAAAGTGCAAAAATAAGAAGTTCGCAGGGCACAGTGAAAAAATAAGAAGTGCGCAGGACACAGTGCGCAGTGCGCAGTGAAAAAATAAGAAGTGCGCAGGACACAGTGCGCAGTGCGCAGTTTTATTTCTTTTGCAATTCGATCCAGTACGAGTGAACGCTTTCAGGAAATCCACTCGTCCCGAGTAAAGCTTTTCACTGTGTACTGCGCACTGTGTACTGTGCCCTGCTGCGTTTTGCGCACTCAAATCACTATGTACTGAGTTAGTTTGTCCGTCTCCTGCTCGTCATCGTCTCAATTCGAGGAATCGTATTACCTATGTCTTTACCCATCATCATAATCGGCGGCGGTGCCGCAGGGCTCTTGGCTGGAATAGCTGCTGCCCGTCAGGGCAGGCCAGTCACGATTCTCGAGAAAAAGGATCGGGTCGGGCGGAAGCTGGCCATTACCGGAAAAGGGCGGTGCAATGTCTGCAATGCGGCATCCATGAAGGAGGCTATCGGCCATTTCTTCCCCCATGGTAAATTTCTGTATCAATGCTTTTCCCGTTTCTATACCTCGGAATTGATCGCTTTGCTTGAGGAGAACGAGGTCACGGTGAAGACTGAACGGGGCGGGCGCATGTTCCCTGAAAGCGACAGGGCCGGGGATGTCATCGCTGCGTTGACCCGGTTGTTTACGCAGCAAGGCGGGGTGATAAGGACCTCGACATCGGTCATGGGACTGCTCGTAACAGACGGGATCTGCCGCGGGGTAATCACCGAGGATGGGCGTGAATTCAATGGTTCCGCGATCATCCTGACCACTGGCGGGGCCTCCTATCCGGCAACGGGTTCCACTGGAGACGGATATCGTCTGGCAACCATGGTCGGGCATACCATTATTCCCATCCGTCCCGCATTGATCCCTTTGGTCACGGCCGGGGAAACCGCCAGGCGCCTGCAGGGACTGGCCCTTAAAAATATCCAGGTCAATGTCTGGATGGACGGGAAAAAAGCTGATTCCCTGTTCGGAGAGATGCTTTTTACCCATTTCGGGGTTTCAGGTCCGGTCATTTTGACCTTGAGTCACAAGGTGGTGCAGGGACTCGAGGCGGACAAAGAGATCAGGCTGACCATCGACCTCAAGCCCGCTCTGGATCACAAGCAGCTCGATGTCCGACTTCTGCGCGATATCGATACCTTTGGAAAGAAAAAGACCAAAACGCTTTTCAAGGGCCTGTTGCCGGCCTCGCTCATCCCTGTCTGTCTGGATGAACTCGGCCTGGATCCTGATCTTCCAGCCCATCAGATTACTGCGCAGCAGCGCAAGAAACTGCGGAACTGGCTCAAGGAGTTTTCGCTGATCGTCACTGGTCATCGTCCCTTGCGGGAGGCCATTATCACCGCCGGCGGTATCGCTACCCGGGAGATCGATCCCAAGACTATGGAATCGAAGATCTGTCCCGGGCTTTTCTGTGCCGGCGAGGTCCTTGATATCCAGGCAGACACCGGCGGATTCAATCTGATGGCCGCATTTTCAACGGGCTGGATGGCTGGAAAGAGCGCAGCGAGCACGTGATTGTAAACCACGGGGTTTTGGTTTAGACGGCTCTTCCACCCTAGGTGGCATGCCGGTGCGATACGTCGGCAACCTCAAAGGTTTTGTTTGCAACTGGTTGTATCATCAAGACAGCGTCTCATCATCTAACACACTATACACATACTATGTTTGGAATCGTCAAAAAAGTATTCGGCTCGAAAAACGAGCGGTTTTTGAAAAAACTCCGTCCGATGGTGGAGCGGATCAATGCCCTGGAGCCCCAGTTCACCGGACTGGACGATCAGGAGTTTCCCCAAAAGATTGCGGCCTGGAAAGAAGAGGTTGCCAAAGGGAAATCCCTTGATGCGCTTCTGCCCGAAGTCTATGCCCTGGTCCGTGAAGCGAGCAAGCGGGTCCTTGAGATGCGGCATTTCGACTGTCAGCTGGTCGGAGGGGTCATTCTGCATCAGGGCAAGATCGCGGAAATGAAGACCGGTGAAGGAAAAACCCTGGTCGCCACACTGCCCGTTGTCTTAAACACCTTGACGGGCAAGGGCGTTCACCTGATCACGGTGAACGATTACCTGGCCCGCCGTGACGCCGAGTGGATGGGCAAACTGTACAATTTCCTCGGCCTTACTGTTGGGGTCATTGTCCACGGGCTCGATGACGCCCAGCGCAAGGAAGCCTATAACGCGGATATTACCTATGGGACGAACAACGAATTCGGGTTCGACTATCTGCGCGACAATATGAAATTTTACAAGGAGCAGCTGGTTCAGCGCGATCTCAACTACGCCATTGTGGATGAGGTCGACTCCATTCTCATCGATGAGGCCAGAACACCGCTGATCATCTCCGGACCGGGCGAGGAATCGACCTCCCTGTACGGGCGGATCAACGCGATCATCCCCCTGCTGAAAAAAGAGACCGACTATACCGTGGACGAAAAGGCCAAGACCGCCATGCTCACGGATGACGGCGTGGCCCGGTGCGAAGAGATCCTCAAGGTGGACAACCTCTTCGATCCGGCCAACATCACCCTGCAGCATCATATTCTGCAGGCGCTCAAGGCCCATGCCATGTTTGCCCGCGACGTGGACTACATCGTCAAGGACGGCCAGGTCGTCATTGTCGACGAGTTCACCGGTCGGCTCATGCCGGGCCGGCGCTACAGCGACGGACTGCACCAGGCTTTGGAGGCCAAGGAGCATGTCAAGGTCGAGGCGGAGAACCAGACCCTGGCCTCGATCACCTTTCAGAATTATTTCCGCATGTACGATAAACTGGCCGGGATGACCGGAACAGCCGATACCGAGGCCGTGGAATTCCGCCAGATCTACAACCTGGACGTCATGGTCATCCCGACCAACCAGCCGATGCAGCGCAAGGATTTTCCCGATGCCGTGTATCGCAATCAGGATGAGAAGTATGCGGCTATTGTTCAGGAGATCAACAAGCTGCACCACAAGGGGCAGCCTGTTCTTGTCGGGACGACATCCATTGAAAAGTCCGAGCTTATTTCCAACCAACTCAAGAAACTCCATGTCCCCCATTCAGTCCTCAATGCCAAACAGCATGAAATGGAGGCCGAGATCGTAGCCGAGGCCGGGCACAAGGGCAGGGTGACCATTGCCACGAATATGGCCGGTCGTGGAACCGATATCGTCCTTGGCGAGGGTGTCCGGGAGGTGGGCGGACTGCACATTTTAGGCACAGAGCGTCACGAATCCAGACGGATCGACAATCAGCTCAGAGGACGAAGCGGCCGTCAGGGCGATCCCGGGTCATCCCGGTTTTTTCTGGCCCTTGACGACGATCTTCTGCGTCTTTTTGGTTCGGACCGTATTGCCGGGCTCATGGACAAACTGGGCATGGAAGAAGGCCAGTCCATTGAAAACGCGATGATTTCCCGGGCCATTGAAAATGCCCAGCGCAAGGTTGAAGGACACAACTTCGACATCCGCAAGCAGCTTCTGGAATACGATGACGTCATGAATCAGCAGCGCACGGTTATCTATTCCCTGCGCCGGGATCTCATGACCACCACGGACATGGAAAACGTCATCGAAGAATTCATGGACGATGTCCTGGACGAGGTTTACGCGCCCATGGAATCCGGAAACCGGGATGACGCCGATGCAGAAACCCGGTCCATGATCCGCAGCAAGCTCGATGAAATTTTCAATCTGCGCAGGGCCGATCATTCCACGGAACTTCCCCACCGGGAAAAGGCCGTGGAGGGGATCATGTCTCTGTTCGCGGATTTGAAAAAGGATGCCGGGGACCAGTATGCCGAAATCCTGCGGTTCTTTCTTTTGGACAGCCTGGATCGGAACTGGAAGGAACATCTGCTGAACATGGATCACCTCAAAGAGGGGATCGGCCTTCGCGGATATGGGCAGAAGGATCCCAAGCAGGAGTACAAGCGGGAAGGATTTTCCCTGTTTCAGGATCTGCTGTTCAGGATCAAGGAAAACACCTTTCAGCCTCTGACCCGGCTGCAATTGCAGGTGGTTCGGGAAGAAGAGTTCAAGCACGAGGAACAAAAGGAGCTCCAATACGCCGGTGGTGAAGAACCCGGCCAGGAGAAAAAGGAACCGGTTCGCCGATCCGCGCCCAAAGTGGGACGCAACGATCCCTGTCCCTGCGGCAGCGGCAAGAAGTACAAACAGTGCTGCGGTCGATGATCCCTTTGTGTCCACACCTTGTGTTCAAGGGGTGAAACGAGTACAAACGCTCGGTCATGGTTACATGATCGGGCGTTTTTTTTTGCAGATCACGACAGATCATTTTATCAAGGAGTCGGAAGATGTTCGACCTGCCCAAAGGATACCGGTTCGCAGCTGTTGAAGCCGGATTCAAATATGCCAGCCGTTCTGATCTGAGTCTTGTTGTAAGCGACTGTCCGGCCGCCGCCGCCGGGGTTTTCACGACCAATCGGTTTCAGGCCGCCCCTGTCGTGGTTTCACAAAAATCCCTGGCCGATTCACCCACGGCCCGGGCCATCATGGTCAATGCGGGTCAGGCCAATGCCTGTACCGGCGAGGAAGGGATCCGCAGGTGCCTTGCCACCCGGGAGATGATTGCCTCCCCTTTGGGGATCGATCCAGAGGAGGTTCTGGTTGCCTCCACCGGGGTCATTGGTGACCACGTACCCATGGATCTGTTCGAGCAAGGGACACACGCCCTTGCTGACAATCTCGGACACAGTTCTTCCCTGGACATGGCCAAGGCCATCATGACCACGGACACCTTTCCCAAGCTGGTCACCACAACGGTTGCCCTGGAAAATGGCGAGACACGGCTTTTAGGATTCTGCAAGGGGGCGGGCATGATCTGCCCGAACATGGCCACCATGCTCGGGTTCGTCATCTGTGACGCACAGGTCGATCCCCTTTGGTGGCAAAAGGCGCTGCAAAAGGCTGTGGACACGAGCTTCAACGCCATCACCGTGGATGGAGACACCAGTACCAACGACTGCATCCTGGCCCTGGCCAACGGCTGCTCCGGGGTTAAGGTGGTTTCCCAAAATGACCAGCGGCTGCTCGCCGCCGGGTTGACTGATCTGTGCCGGGATCTGGCCTTTCGCATCGTTCAGGACGCCGAGGGAGGGACCAAGGTGCTGCGCATCCAGGTGGACGGGGCCAAAAGCCGGCAGCAGGCCGAGACTGTGGCCCGGGTGGTCGGTCATTCTCCCCTGGTCAAGACGGCCCTGTACGGCCAGGATCCTAATTGGGGCCGGATTGTGGCTGCAGTGGGACGTTCGGGGGCTGAGTTTGATCCCGGAGACGTCTGTGTAGCCATTGGCCAGACAATGATTTTTGACAAGGGTCAGCCCGTGGATGGAGATTGGGACAGTATTCTGGCACCGGTCTTGAAAAGAGATGAAGTCATTCTGCGAATTTCTCTGGGAACAGGACGGGGCAGATACGAACTTCTGGCCTCGGATCTCACCGAAGAGTATATCAGGATCAATGCTGACTATCGAACCTGAGGTGTACCGGTCTTGAGTGCATGGCAGCATGTGTGAGCGTGGTGGGCACATACGCGTGTCCTGTTTTTGTATACATTTGTATGACTATTTAGGCGTGGAGGAGAAGCATGGCACTGAACAAGGAACTTTTGGATATTCTGGCCTGTCCCGTTTGCAAGGGTCCGCTGGAGCTGACCGAACCCGAGGACGGATTGATCTGTCATGCCTGCAACAAGGTGTATCCCGTTCGAGAAGAGATTCCGGTGATGCTTGTGGATGAGGCCGTCAGTCTTGAGGACTGGCAGGCCGGGAAGAGGAACGCCTAGATCCATGGGGAAAAAGAAAAAACGTCCCCTGCCCCAGTCGCTGGAGCTTCCAAGGACAGGGATGGACGCCCATGCCCATCTCGATGCCCGGGAATTTGATGAGGATCTTGACGAGGTGCTCGATCGGGCCCGGGAATCCGGGCTTAATGGTGTGGCGACTATTTTTTTGGGACCTGACCCTTACGTGCGGGGAGTATCCAGATTTGCGGACCACAAGGATGTCGTTTTCCTCATGGGACTTCATCCCGAAGATGCGGGTACGGCCGATCCTAAGGATGTTTCCCGGATGGAAGGATTGTTTCGAAAGGACCCGAGACTCTGCGCCGTGGGCGAGATCGGGCTTGATTACTATTGGGACACGACCTTTAAAAGCGAGCAGCAACGCCTTTTCAGGGACCAGCTGCAGCTTGCCCGCGAACTGAGTCTCCCGGTGGCCATTCACTCCCGGGATGCCGAAGAGGACACGCTGAGCATCCTGCTGGACATGGGGTTTCACGATTACCCCCTGCAATGGCACTGTTTCGGGCAATCGCGGGATCTTGCCCGCGAACTCCTCTCTCACGGCTGGCAACTTTCCATCCCCGGGACCGTGACCTACACAAAAAACACCCGACTCATGGAAGCGGTCCGCGTGATTCCTCTTGATCGGATGTTCGTGGAAACGGATTGTCCCTATCTGGCGGCCGATCCCTACCGGGGAAAACGCAACGAACCCGCCCTGGTCGTTTTCACGGCCAGGAAGATCGCCGCGATCAAGGAACTTCCCGTGGAAGAAGTCTGGACAGCCTGCGGGGAAAACGCCAGACACTTTTTCGGGATCGATCAGCCCACGTAACCACGAGGCGGCAACAAGGAAATTCCATGAAACGGGTATATATCGTCTATACCGGCGGGACCATCGGCATGCGCCGAACCGATGAAGGGTATGCCCCGGCACCGGGGCATCTGGAGTCCCTGCTGGCAGGTTTTCCCGAGCTCAAGGATCCGTCCATGCCTGCCTATGCCATCCACGAGTATGATCCCCTTCTGGATTCCTCGAACATGGGTCCCGAGCATTGGCTGCTCATTGCCCGGGATATTCTGGACCACTATACGGACTATGACGGGTTCATTGTCCTGCATGGCACGGATACCATGGCTTACAGCGCCTCGGCCCTGGCCTTTATGCTCAACGGGATCGACAAGCCGGTCATATTGACCGGGTCCCAGATTCCTCTGTGCGAAGTACGAAGCGACGGCCGGGATAATCTGATCACCGCCATGATGATCATCGGGCAACATCCTGTGCCCGAGGTCTGCCTGTATTTTGGAAATCGACTGCTCCGGGGGTGCCGGGCCGTGAAGGTGAACGGCTCAGGGCTTCAGGCCTTTGATTCTCCCAATTTTCCTCCCCTGGGTACTGTTGGGATTCGCATCCGGATCAATCGTGATCTTGTCCATGCGTCCACCTCGCTGCTGCCGGAACTTTCCGGGACCTTAACGGATACCAGCGTGGGGGCCCTGCGTCTTTTTCCGGGTATTTCCATCAACATGATCACTGCCATGCTCGAGGCTCGCCTGCAGGGGCTGGTCATTCAGACCTACGGCATGGGCAATGGGCCGAGCGAGAACCGGCCGTTTATGCGCGCTCTTGAGAATGCTGTTGCCCGGGGAATGGTCATTGTCAATTGTACCCAATGTCTGAAGGGCGTGGTGGATCAGCAGGGATATGCAACCGGATATGCCCTTGGCAAAGCCGGACTGGTGAGCGGTTTTGACCTGACCGCCGAGGCCGCTCTGACCAAGCTCATCTATCTGTTTGGGCAGGGGTATGGTTCGGACGCGGTCAAAAAGATGATGGGCAAAAATTTGTGCGGGGAGATGACGCTTCCCGAAGATGGACGATAAAATAACCAAAAAGGGCCGGTCATTGACCGGCCCTTTTTGGTTATTCGGCGTGGATTTCGATTTTTTTGGGTTTGGCCTTTTCCGCCTTGGGAAGGTAGAGTTCTAGCACCCCGTTTTTCATGGTTGCCTTGATTTTTTCGGCGTCAACAGCATCGGAGATGGTGAACCGACGGACGTAGGTGCCGCTGCCGAATTCGATATGCACATCCTTGGCTGTTTCCTTGACAGAATATTCAGCCTTGCCGGAAATCTCCAACTCGTTTTCCTTGAGATCGATGACCAGATCCTCTTTGGCAACACCGGGAAGATCCATGAATATATGGAACCCGTCTTCGCGTTCAAGGATGTCCGAATCAGGATTGAACCGAGGGAGAGTGTCTTGTTTGGCAATGTCTTTGGTCATGATAGCCTCCCTTTACGATACCGTGATGTCGATTTTTTTAGGCTGGGCCTCTTCCGTCTTGGCCAGAACAATACTGAGAACCCCGTTTTTCATGGTGGCGGCAACTTTGTCAGGATTGACCGGGACGTTCAGGGTGATGATGCGTTGAAAATTACCCGTAGCTCGTTCCTGGCGGAAGTATTTCCCCGACTCGGAAGTTCTTTCTCCTTTAATGACGAGACTTCCATCTGTAAGAGTAAGATCGATGTCGCCGATCTCTACACCGGGGATTTCCGCAGATACATAAATGTTGGACTCATCCTCGCTGATGTTTACTGGAGGGTAAGACACTCTGCGTTGGGTAAAATAGAGAGGTTTGCGCATTTCTTCGAAAATCCTGTCAATCTGTGCGGGTAAGTCATAGTACGTGCTAAAATCTATAACCATAATGCACCTCCTTTTTTTGATTACAAAGAGAAATAAACATCAATCTTCAGTCGTCAAGACAAAAATGCATAAATTTTGTGACCACCCGGGTAGAAAGGCGGCTGCTGGTGTCGGATACGCGTAACCGACCACAGGGCGGCCCAAAAAGGCTCAAGAAATGCTGCCGCCATCAAAAGCCGTATGCTGTTATCTTTTCGAAAGAAATCAGAGGGGATCATCAAAATCCCCCCTGTGTCAGGGAGATTGTCGTCCACCTTCATCAGATTCTTTTCTGATTGCCCACACGAAACATCAAGGAGCCAAGAAAACACCCTCCTCACATTTTTTTTCGGAGGGTTTTTTCTTGGCTCCAGACATATAGCTTTTCGTTGTATTCAGGATGATTGGTTTCTGTGGTCAAATTTTTTGTATCTTTACGAACTCGACCTTCAGGGTTAATCACTCAGAAACTGCCAAAAATAATGTAATATCAACAAGTTGTGCTTTAATTTTTTGTAAGACCCCCATTGTGTATTTTGCAGCTGCCCCTGGATTTTTTCTCAGAGCATTTTAACTAACAAATTGGTCTGCCAGTCTGAATGACAAAACTTGTATAATTATTTAAAATCGATTATAAAAAATTGTCACACGATGAGTTTTTAAATGACAAGGTTAACGGTGGAGGCAAAAATGGCCTTACAGAAAAAATTACAGAACAGCCTGTTGGAGTATCTGGCCAAACGAAATAAAAATGTAAAATTTGCAGAACTATCCAAAGAGTTTGAGGAAAAGGCATCGGACCGGACAATTTTCAGGGCCCTTGCAGAGCTCGAAAAAAACGGTCGTATCCTTCGAAAAGGTACCAAGAGACACTATCTCTATTCCGTGTCTCAGAAGGATACACGAGATGAACCGGCTCAAGATTTCATGAATTGGTCTATTCCTCTGAGTGCAGAGGCCCGCGAGACGATTCGACTGGTATCTCGGCCCAAAGAACAGCGAATGCCGGTGGGATACAATCGGGATTTCATCGGGGCGTATACCCCCAACGAGACATTCTATTTGCCTGAAAAGGCGCGCGCTGCCCTGAAGTGGATGGGTGAGCCATTTGAAGATGCAGGCGCTTCAGGAGTAACGTTTCTACGTAGGATCTATCAGCGCTTGCTGATCGATCTATCCTTTGCATCTTCTCGGCTCGAAGGAAATACCTATTCCCTGCTCGACACAAAGCGGCTTTTGGAATTGGGGGAAATGGCAGAGGGCAAGGGCGCTGAAGAAGCCACCATGATTCTCAATCACCGTGACGCGATTTCATATATGATAGAGAATAAGGAGAGCCTCGAGGTTGGCAGAATTGACCTCCTTAATTTGCATGGGATTTTGTCCCGTGATCTTATGGGCGATCCAGGAGATGAAGGACGTCTGCGAAATAAAATCATCGAAATAGGCAAAAGTGTGTATCAGCCGCCTTCTATTCCGCAGGTCATACAGGAAATTTTTGAAGAAATTTTAGAGAAAGGGATACACATTAAAGATCCGATTGAGCAGTCATTCTTTCTAATGGTCCACTTGCCATATCTTCAGCCGTTCACAGATGTTAATAAAAGAACTTCACGGCTTGCGGCAAATATCCCGCTCATTAAAGCGGACCTTAGTCCCCTGTCTTTTTTGGACGTTCCCAAGGATTTGTATATACAGGGAATAATGGGCATATACGAGAATAACAGAGTTGATTTACTCCGCGATATCTATTTTTGGTCGTATGAGCGATCTTGTAATCACTATAAAGCTCAGAAGCATGAATTACGGCTGTCTAGGCGAGAGCGTTTGACATACCGGGATGAAATAACAAAGGTTACCCGTAGTATTGTGAAAAACAAACTTAAACCAAACAGTGTAGTCATTTTTGATTTGGCAGATGGCAGGGTCCCTGTTGGGGATAAAGAAATTTTCGTTAAAATGATTCAAGAAAATCTCAATTATCTCCATGAGGGCAATATCGCCAGGTATGGTATCCATCCTAGCGAATATTATGCCTGGAAAAATGATCAATAACGTGAAGATCAAAAAAAGTGCGGAATCAGCAATGAGGGGACATGGATCCAGACGTGTCGGGTTCAGAAAATTTTTATCGGTTGACATGGATTCCTGCGTCCGGCTATAGGCATGTGCTATGATTTCATACTCGGCCACCGATATCCACGCTCTCGTTGCCTCCAATTCCTGGTGGTGGTGGCATGCGTCCTGTGGTCGAGTATACGGCATGGTCTAATCACTATCACTTATCGCCGTCACAAGGGCCGCAGGAAGAGCATTCCGGCGGCCCTTTTTTATGCTTCCGACGGAACGCGGCTGTTACGACGCACAAGACATGGAGGGGTTATGTTCCGCATCATTGGTTCGCTTGTCGTGTGTTTTCTGGTTTTCGGATTGCCTGGCGTGTCAGCAGTCCATGCTGGGCCGGTCACCTTGCGCTATGCCAATTTTCCACCGGCTTCCACCTTCCCCTGCGTCCAGATGGAGCGGTGGAAAGAAGAGGTGGAAAAACGCACCAACGGGCAGGTGGCCATCCAGACCTATCCGGGCGGGACATTGCTCGGGGCCAAGAACATGCTCAGGGGGGTCATGAAGGGACAGGCCGACATCGGATGCCTGTGCATGTCCTACCAGCCGGGGGTCTTTCCCATGACCACGGTCACCGAACTCCCCGTGGGGTTTGCATCCTCGGCCGTGGCTTCGAGGGTCCTTTACGATCTCTACCAGATGCATAGGCCAAAAGAGTTTGCCAAGGTCAAGGTCCTGGCCATGTTCACTACCGCGCCCACGAACATCATGAGCAAGGTTCCCGTCAACACGGCCGCGGATCTCAAGGGACTGGAACTGCGCGCTTCGGGCATGGCCTCGCGGGTTCTCGATCGTCTCGGGGCCATCCCGGTATCCATGCCCATGCCCGAGACCCCGGAGGCCTTGCAGAAAGGGTTGGTCAAGGGGCTGATGTCGTCCCTTGAGGTGATGAAGGACATGAACTTTGCAGAATACTGTCCCTATGTGACACGCACGGAATTTCAGGTCTATCCCTTTGCCGTGGTCATGAACCAGCGAGCCTTTGACAGCCTCCCCGATACGGTCAAAAAGGTCATGGACGACCTGGCCCGGGAGCAATCGGCATGGACAGGGGAATATATGGATCAGCATGTCCTCGACTCCCTGGCCTGGTCCGAAAAGACCTACGGGCTCACGACCATCACCCTTGATGAGAAACAGCACGAAGCCATGCACCAACAGCTTGTCCCCCTGATCGACGAGTGGAAGACCCGGGCGGCAGAAAAGGGTGTGGACGGGGAAGCCGTTCTTGCCGATCTCTATCGGCTCAAGGCTACGTATCAGAAATAAATACCAGCGAGTGCGCAGAACAACGGCATGTTTCAATCGAGGCAGGCGTGTCTGTTTTTCGCCTGATTCTCTGTGTACAAAGGGGCATTCTCATAATGCCCCTTTGTACACAGAGAATCAGGCGATCACACCCTCAATCCGACAATAAAGAAAATGAAACGAGTGCAGGGATATATCGATCTGATCAACCGGTTTCTGTTCTGCCTGGCCGGACTGTGCCTCATGGGCATGGTCGTCCTGGCCTGCTCGAACATGGTCTTTCGTTTTTTCGGCTACCCTATCAAGGGGACCTTTGAGCTGATGGGGTTTCTCGGGGCCATGGTCGCCGGACTCGCCCTGGCCGGGACCCAGGCGGGCAAGGGGCATATCGTGATTACCATTTTTCAAGACCGCTTTCCCCGGTGGATGCGCAAGATTCTCGACGTGACGACATCGTTTGCGTGCCTGATTTTTTTCGGATTGATTGCCTGGCAGACCTGGAATCTGGCCTTTTCCATCCGTGAATTCGAAGAGGTTTCCGAGACCCTGCATATCATCTACTATCCCTTTATCCTGGTGATCTTTCTGGGACTCATTGCCCTGGTGATTCAGATACTCATGGAAACGATTCTGATTGGTTGCAATAAGAAAGAGGAGGGCTCGTCGTGAGTCTGACCATGCTCGGGCTTATGGGAATCGGCATCCTGTTGGCCATGATTTTCCTGCTGCGTATTCCTGTGGGCTTTGCCATGGGAATTGTCGGCTTCTGCGGCTTCTGGGCCGTCCTGGATATGCCGGCCGCTCTGGGGATGATCGGGGACGAGACCTGGAAGGTGTTTTCCTCCTACGGACTCACTGTCATTCCCCTGTTCATCCTCATGGGACAGATCTGCTTTTATTCGGGTCTCAATGAACGCCTGTACCGGACCGCCTATGCGTGGATGGGACCGGTACGCGGCGGCGTGGCCATGGCCACGGTACTCGCCTGCGCCGGGTTTGCGGCCATCTCGGGCTCGAACACGGCCACCGCAGCGACCATGAGTTCCGTGGCCCTGCCCCAGATGAAGAAATACGGGTATGATCCCATCCTGAGTACAGGTGCCGTGGCCGCTGCCTCGACCCTGGGGGCGGTCATTCCTCCAAGTATCGTACTCATTGTCATCGGCTTGCAGACCGGCCAATCCATTGCCGCGCTTTTCTGGGCCGCTTTGATTCCCGGGCTTTTGCTCGTGGCATTTTTTCTCATCCGCATCGTCATGGTCTGCAAAAAACATCCGGGCCTCGGGCCTGCCGGTCCGAAAACCGGATGGGGGGAAAAGATCCGTTCCCTGCGAGGGTCTTTGGAGATGGTCGTCCTGTTCGCTCTGGTCATGGGCGGGCTTCTTGCCGGATTGTTCACCCCCTCCGAGGCTGGAGCCGCCGGTGCCGCCTTGGCCCTTGTGGTCAGCCTGGTCGGCGGGAATCTGACCTGGGAGCGGCTTGTCAAATCGATCAAGGATACCCTGACCATCTCCTGCATGATCATGACTATTGTTCTGGGAGCGGTCATCTTTGGCCGGTTTCTGGCCGTGACCCGGATTCCCTTTACCCTTGCCTCGCAGGTGGCCGAGCTGGCCTTTCCTCCTCTGGTCATTTTGGGGCTTATCTGCCTTTTATACATCCTGGGCGGGGCGATCATGGACGCTTTGGCCCTGCTTATCATCACCATCCCCATTTTTTTCCCGGTCGCCGAATCCCTGGGGTATGACCCTTTGTGGTTTTCCGTGGTGGTCACCGTGGTCACGACCATGGGGGCGATCACGCCTCCTGTCGGGGTGAATACCTTCATTGTTTCGGCCATGGCCAGGGACGTGCCCCTCTCCGATGTGTTCAAGGGAGTGGCAATGTTTTTGCCGTGTTATCTGGTTTGTCTGGCTATTCTGATTTTCTGGCCGGGCATGCTTACCATCTTTTAGTACCTTACGCGTGTAAGTCTGCCATAAAAAACAAGAAAATTTTATAACAGCTTGAACTTAAAGCTTAAAACCTAAAACTGCGGCTTGGCCGCATAGAATTTTTTTTGTTCCATCAAAAAGCCGGTCTGCAATGCAGACCGGCTTTTTGATTTCGTACGAAAGAGTGAGGGACTATTCGTCGGGCTGAAAGAGAGATTCGACCTGCTGGATGCGTCCTTCCTGCTTGAGGGAGGTAATGGCCTGCCCGATTTTTTCAAGGTCTTCCGGGGTACATGGTCCTTTGGGCTTACACCGTTTGCACAGACCGTGGAGAATGATCTTTTCGCCATCGCCCTCTTCCGCCTGGAAGGCACCCACGGCCACGGCCGGGCTGTGGCAGACCACGCAGGATTCGATCTCCAGCTGGGCCTTGGTCAGATGGACAGTGGTCTTGTATTCGTCCTCTTTGAAAATAGGGCAGTACAGGGCGCAGATGGCACAGGATCGGATGGTCTCTTTTTCCATGGCCGCAAAGGTTTCGTGTTCCCTGCAGGCTGTTTCGTCCGGGACAAGGGCGGGATGGCGCGCAAGGGCCTCTTCCTTGGGCAGGGGCACGATGAGCTCGAAATGGTCGTCGGGCAGGATGTCTTCCTTTTCGATCCGTCCGAACAGACCGAGTTTTCTGGCCAGCTGCTCTTCGGGTTCGATGATCCGATCCACGAACAACGGCCAGAAAGGTAGTCCTATCCGGCGCCCCAGGGCCTGCTGGAAGTTCTGCTTGGCCTCGGGTTCCAGGGAATAGAAGTCAGCCAGTTCGCTGGCCGGAATTTCCACCTTGGGTTCACGCCCTATCATATCCTGGACATAAAAATAGACATTTTCGTTTTCGTCTATGGTCACTTTCCAGCGTTGGTCTTTGAGATCGGTAAGAAACATGGTTGCTCCTTGATTGGTTCGAAGAAGACGGATGCATACGACGTTTAAAGGACAAAGACAAATCCCAAACCGTGCAGATCGCATCTAGCGGCTGCACACTGCATACAAACTCTGGTCGATGGATGTGCTGAGACGGCCGGTCAGATAAGACCGCGAAAAGAGGCCCAGGCAAGGCCCATGTACTCGTAGATGGCCCGTTCGGATCGGAGCAGATTGTCAGCTGAGGGGAGGAAATCCTGATAGGAAATCCCGGAGGATGTCTTGCACAGGTATCCGGCTGGCGCGGGAACAGGAGAAAGTCCCTGCTTGATGAACAAGCGCAGGGCTCGGTGGAGATGGGAAGCCGACGTGACCAGGATCATGTGACCGTTCTTTGGGATGATTCCCGCGCACATGCGGGCCTCGTCCGGAGTATCCTTGGCCTGGCCCACAAGGGTTATTCTGGATTCGTCCACGCCGAAATCCATGGCGGTTCGGGCCATGATCTCTGCAGTGGAGTCAAAATCACCGGGGCTGCCAACTCCGGTGAAGACCATGCGGGCCTCTGGAAAGAGCCGGGAGAGTCTGACCCCTTCGACAACGCGGGAGAGGGAGTTCTCTGCCAGCCGGGAGTTGGAGGGACGGTGTTTTGTGGGGATGGTTCCTCCCCCGAGTACCACGATCCAGTCGATCCGCGGGAGCTCTTCCTCCTCAGAGAGTTCTGCAAAGGCCGGGGGATACATGGTTTCCAAAGGTCGCAGCAGCAGACAGGACGGCCCCTGAAGACTAAACAGCAGCAGCAGCCCGGTTCCGGTGATCATGCACAGGGCGGCTGTTTTTTTTGCCCGGGTGATCAGCTGGAGAAAGATCCCAAGGAACAGAAGTTCCAGACACAGGGGGATGGGAAAGAAAAGGCGGGAGACCAGTTTTTTGAGGACAAACAGATCCATGTCATCTCCTGGCTCTGTGCATGAGAAGCATGTCCGCAAGGGTCATGGCAGCCATGGCCCTGAGAACGGGAACCACCCGGGGAATGGCGCAGATGTCATGGCGGCCGCCAATGGCAATGGTTTGCTCGTTGCCTTTGCGGTCAATGGTCTGCTGCTTTTTGGCAATGGACGGGATGGGTTTGATGGCTGCCTGAACAACGATATCCTGTCCGCTGGATATCCCGGCCAGAATGCCGCCCGCATTATTGGAAAGAAATCCCTGGGGGGAGAGAGGATCGTTGTTCTCGCTTCCCAGACGCCGGGAGGCCTCAAAACCCGAGCCAATGGACACGCCCTTGACCGCACCCACGCTCATCAAGGCCTGGGCCAGGCGGGCGTCGAGTTTGTCAAAAACCGGTTCGCCCAGGCCGGCCGGAACGCCCTGGGCCCGAATGGCAACCACCCCGCCCAGGGTATCTCCCTGCTGTCTGACGGTATCGATGCGATCCTTCCAGGCGTCAATGATGTCAGGGTCGGCCGCAAAAAAGGGACGCGACTGCATGTCTTCCGGAATCAGGTTCGGGGCCACAATACCACCCAGCTCCACGGTATAGGCCATGACCCGGATGGATTCCCGGGCCAGGATCTGCTCGGCGACAGCCCCGGCAGCAACCCGGGAGACTGTTTCCCGGCCCGAGGATCGTCCGCCGCCCCGGTAGTCCCTGACTCCGTACTTGGCCTCGTAGGTATAGTCCCCGTGGCCGGGACGGAAGATTTCCTTGATTTGCGAGTAGTCCCTGGAACGCTGATCCGTGTTGGCTATGAAAAAACCGATGGAGGTTCCGGTTGTTTTTCCCTCGAACACCCCGGAGAGCAGGGCAATCCGGTCATCCTCCTTGCGGGCCGTTGCACCGTATCCCTGACCGGGTTTGCGGCGATCAAGGGCTTCTTGGATGATCGCCTCGTCAAGCTCGATGCCGGCCGGGCATCCGTCAACCACACCGCCAAGGCCGGGCCCGTGGGACTCGCCAAAGGTGGTCACCCGAAAGATGGTTCCAAAGCTGTTTCCGCTCATGCTTGATTTCCCAGGTTTATTTACTGGCCCATTCGGTCCGTAATTGTTGGAGTTCGTCGGTGGAAAAAGAGGGTTGGTCAAACATGCCGGCTGCTTCCCGCTGTCGCCAGGCCTCGTAGAGGATGATGGCCGCGGCCACGGAAACGTTCAGGCTCTGGACCATGCCGACCATGGGGATGTAGATTTCGCCGGGCACATGCATCTTGATGTCCTGGTCCATGCCCCGATGTTCGTTGCCAAGGACAATGGCTGTGGGTTGGGTGAAATCCCATTCGTGTACCGGTTTGGCTGCAGGTCCGAATCCGGTACCCAGACATTGGTACCCCTTTTCCCGAAACCCGGCGATCATGGCTTCGGCATCCTGGTGTCTGGTTCGGGTGATCCATTTGCGGGCCGAGGCCGAGGAACGTTTGCCAACGGCTGGAAACCGTTCCTTGGTATAATAGAGATGAACCCCGTACACCCCGAAGGCGTCGCAGCTTCGCAGGATGGCGGCCACGTTGTGGGGATCGTGAACGTTATTGATGACCAGGGTGAGGTCCTTCTGACGTTTGGAAAGGACTGTTTCAATACGCTGCCTGCGTTCATCGGTGAGAAAAGAAGTAGTATCCATCGAGGTTATATACGTGGGTGTTTGAAGTGGACGAGATATTCCTGATTGCCCTTGGGGCCCTTGATCATCGCCGGGATGGATCCCAGGGGGATGAGGCCGAGCTGGGAGGCCGCAAATTCCGTGATCGAGGCCACAACGCGTTCCTGGGTCTGGCGGGAAGCGACCACCCCATGGTCTGTCTGGCCGGCCTGGACCTCGAACTGCGGTTTGACCAGGGCGATGATCTCTCCTCCTGGTCGTAAAAACTGCAGGCAGGGCGGCAGAATCAGTTTCAGGGAGATAAATGAGCAGTCAATGACCACGAGATCCACCGGTTCGGGGATGAGATCAGCAGGTGCGGTTCGCAGATTGACCCGCTCCATAACGACAACCCTGGGGTCCTGACGAAGTTTCCAGTCAAGCTGCCCATACCCGACATCAACGGCATAGACCCTGGAGGCTCCGTGCTGCAGCAGGCAATCTGTGAACCCGCCGGTGGAGGCGCCCGCATCCAGGGCCACAGCTCCACCGAGATCCAGGGAGAAACGCTCCAGCGCTGTGAGCAGTTTGTATCCGCCCCGGCTGACAAACCGGGATTCCCCTTTTTTTTCCATGCGGGTATCCGCAGGAAAGGGTTCCCCGGGTTTGACAACAGGTAGCTTTTCTCCGTTTTGAAGTACCCTGAGCACCTGTCCGGCCATGATCAGCCGCATGGCTGCGCCCTGATCCGGTGCAAGTCCCTGCTCGACCAGGAGGTTGTCTGCGCGCAATTTTTTACGGGCCATGGAGAGAAAAGAATGCCGTGAATTAAGGATGTATGATCTACGGCCCAAAGGCCCTGGTGGCGGGGGAGGTTTTGCCCTGCGAACCTTTCTGCCGGAAAAAAGCTGCCCGCGTGACTCCCCCCGGATTCCTGACTATGCCCATTGGATGAGCCCCAGGGAATGCGGGTCAAGCAGCAATGGGTGCGAAGGCAGGATACGGACCGTATAGCCGAATTTTCCAGAGTGCAGGGGGGCTACCGTGCCCCGGTAGAGCTGCCAGCCGTCGTTCAGGGATTCGGCGGGTCGCATGGGAGTTGTTTTCCGTGCCGTAAAATGGCCCTCGTGGTCAAGGGGGCCCGCGTAGATCTCCACCTGGATGTCCTCGGTGCGCAGCCCGTTGATCTGGATTTCAGCGGTGACCTCGATCTGTTCGTCAACATAGAGCTCGAGGTCGCTCGTCGACTGGACGTTTCTGATCTGCAGATTGGACCATTTGGTCATCAGGTCCATGCGCCAGGTCGAGAGATCCTTGGCTGCGGCAAAATCATTTTCCGTAAGCCGGCTGTAATTGGTGAACGCCGGCATATAGGCCATGCGTGCGTACTCTTCCACCATGCGATGCCCATTGAATACAGGCCCGAGGGATGCGAGCTGGGCCTTCATCCTCCGGATCCATTCCCGGGGAAGATTTCCTTTGTCCCGGGCATAGAAGAGGGGCACGACATCCTTTTCCAGAATGTTGAACATGATCTGGGATTCCACGAAATCCTGGTATTCGGTGTCGGTATAGTCCTCCCCCTGGCCGATGGCCCATCCCAGGCTGTTGTCCGGACGATAGGCCTCATACCACCAGCCATCCAGGGTGCTCATGTTCAGGGCGCCGTTGATCATCGCCTTCATCCCGCTTGTACCACAGGCCTCGAGAGGTCGGCGCGGGGTGTTGAGCCAGACATCGCATCCCTGGACCAGATAGCTGGCTATTTCCATGTCGTAATTCTCGATGAACACGATCCGTCCTCTGCACTCGGTTTCCTTGCACAGCTGGACCAGTTGCTGGATGATCTTTTTGCCCTCGTTGTCCCGGGGATGGGCCTTACCCGCGATGACAAACTGAATGGGTGCCTTGGTGTTGTCCAGCAGCGAGAGAAGTCGTTCCTTGTCGCGAAGCAGCAGATAGGCGCGTTTATAGGAGGCAAAGCGTCGGGCGAATCCAATGGTCAGCGCCTGGGGATCAAGGACCTCCTCGGCAATTTGAAGCTCCATGCGTCGTCCGCCCCTGGCCATGACCTGCTGCTTGAGGCGTTTGCGGGCGAAATCCACGAGCCGTTCCCTGAGCCGTTCGTGGGTTCTCCAGAGTTCGGCGTCCGGGATGGTCAATGTCTTGGACCAGATCCTGTCGGTATGCGGATTGTCCTGCCAGGTGCTGCCCATGTACCGGCGCATGATATAGGCGATATCCGGGGCGATCCAGGTCTGGATGTGGATCCCGTTGGTGATGGATTTGATGGGTACGTCTTCCACCGGGTATTGGGGCCAGACCTTTTGCCACATGGTTCTGGAAACCTTGCCGTGCAGCTTGCTTACTCCGTTGCTGAATCTGGAGAGCTTGAGGGCGAGCACGGTCATGCAGAAGGTTTCGGTATCATCGCGTGGATTCTCCCGCCCAAGGGCCAGGAAAACCTTGAAGGCCAGTCCAAGATCCCGGGCGTATCCTTCAAAGTACTGCTGCATCAGCTGGGGAGGGAAACGGTCATTGCCTGCAGGGACCGGTGTATGGGTGGTGAACACGCTGCTCGAGGCCACCAGCTCCAATGCGGCCTCAAAAGAGAGATGGTGTTCGTGCATGAAGATCCTGATCCGTTCGAGCCCGGCAAAGGCTGAATGCCCTTCATTCATGTGAATGACCTTGGGATGCATACCCACGGCGTGCAGGGCCTTGATGCCTCCAATGCCCAAAAGGATTTCCTGGCGGATGCGCATCTGCAGATCACCGCCATAGAGTTGGGCAGTGATATTTTTGAACTCAGGTGTGTTTTCAGGGACGTTGGTATCAAGAAGATAGAGAAATATCCGGCCGATTCGGGCCTGCCAGATCTGGAATTTGAGTTCCAAGCCCTGCATGTTCAGTCCGATGTACAAGGGGGCGTTGTTTGTATCCCGGACCAGTGAAAGGGCCATCTGGTCGAAATCGTTGTACGGATAACGTTCCTGCTGCCAGCCGTCATGGGTCAGGTACTGGTTGAAATATCCCTGCTGGTAACACAATCCCACGGCCACGAGAGGGATATTGAGATCGCTGGCCGACTTGAGATGATCCCCGGCCAGGATGCCCAGTCCCCCTGAATAGATGGGCAGGGAGAGTGACACCCCGTATTCCGCGCTGAAATAGGCCACAACCGGGCCCTTGTCAGGGGACGTAAGGGGGATGTTCGAGGATGTGTCGCTGTTGTATTGCTCCTGCATCCTGGTCAATTCATTGAGCCGCTCCAAAAAAAAGGTGTCCTTGGCCAGTTCCTCCAGGGTGGCCTGGGGAATGTGATTCAAAAACCAGACCGGACTGTGGTGGCTCTGACTCCACAGATCCGGATCGATCTGGGCAAAAAACTCCTGGATTTCATTTTTCCAGCTGAATAAAAAATTGTAGGCCAGATCCCACATGGAGGAGAGAGACTGGGGTAATCGCGGGATTACGCTGTATTTTTGCAAAGGGTGCATCGAGGTCCTCCCCGCTGTGCGCGGTGTGCTGATGATGGCCCAACCCAAGAGCCGTGGTTGGGATTTTGGTGTTGACGAGATATGGGTTTACCCGGATAATACTTTACTTTTATGACGATTGCAGCAGATGCGGGCGTGTGTCCATGGGATGTGTGGATGAACACAAACGGTTTCTCGTCCACCCTGTGTACATGGAAGAATCTCTTTTGCCAAGACAAGGAGTCGTTGTGAGAGTAAAATCATCATCAAACGGTTTGGACGTTCGGGTCAAATTTCTGTCCGCTGTGTGCAGCCCGGATAATTTTGGCTATGCCACGGACGTATCCTCAGGCGTGGATCTCCGGGCGTGCATGGATGAGGACGAAGTCGTGCTCGCGCCGGGACAGCGGTATCTTTTTCCCGCGGGCATCGCCATAGAGATAACCCGACCGGGTATTGCGGGTTTCGTGTTTTCCCGAAGCGGCCTTGGAACCAAACAGGGATTGACCGTGAGTCAGGGTGTTGGGGTGATCGATCCGGATTATCGTGGAGAGATCAAGGTTTCTCTCCTGAATACATCGTCAAGCGAACAGCGGGTCAGCAAGGGGCAACGGATTGCCCAGCTTGTATTTTTACCCTTTTTTCATGCCAGTATCCTCCCCGTCAAGACATTGGGAGAAACGGCCCGGGGAGAGGGGGGGTTCGGACATACGGGGAAGATGTAACGACTGTTGAACAAAGATGTAAGGACGAGTTTGCCTGGCATCTTGAGATATGGCGTTTCATTTGAGTTTCGTATTTTTTTGTGCCCATACCTGATGCGCAAATGATTCCAAGATGGAGACTGATTATGGATTATGAAGAGCTTAAAGAGCGTGAGGCCCGGGTCATGTGCCAGACCTATGGGAGATATCCCCTGGCCGTGAAGTCAGCCAAAGGGACAACACTGATCGATTTCAACGACAAGCGTTACCTTGATCTTCTGGCCGGGATCTCTGTGTGCAATCTGGGGCACAGCCATCCTGAGATCGTTGATGTCATGCGCGCCCAGGCGGAGAAACTGGTTCATGTGAGCAATCTTTTTTATCAGCAGGAGCAGGTCATTCTGGCCGAAAAGCTTCTCCCGCTGACCGGAATGGACCGGGTTTTTTTCTGTAACTCCGGCGCCGAGGCCAATGAGGGGGCTATCAAGCTGGTGCGGCGATACATGCAGGAAATTCGGGGGCGAGAGGCCTACGAGATCATTTCCCTTGAGCGGTCGTTTCACGGCAGGACCCTGGCTACCTTGACGGCAACAGGCCAGGACAAGATCAAACAGGGGTTTGGTCCCTTTCCTCCGGGATTTGTGACCGTGCCCTTTGATGATCTTGTTGCACTCAAAAAGGCGATCACTCCCAGGACCGCTGCCGTGATCGTGGAGGTCATCCAGGGAGAGGGCGGGATCAGACCGCTTGCTGATGACTATCTGCGTCAGCTCAGAGCCTTGTGTGACCAGGAGGATATCCTGCTTGTTGTGGATGAAATCCAGTCCGGCATGGGGCGAACCGGCCGTTTTTGGGCCCACGAACAGGCCGGGATCAAACCGGATATCTTTACCGCTGCCAAGGCCCTGGCCAATGGGCTTCCCATGGGGGCGGTCTTCTGCACCCAGGAGGTTGCCAAGGCCTTTGGTCCGGGAAGCCATGGGACCACCTTTGGAGGTGGTGCCTTTGTGGCGGCCGTGGCCACCCGGGTTCTCGAGATCATGGAGCGCGACCAGCTCGTTGAAAGGGCTCGGGAACTGGGTGCGTGGATGCTCGATGAATGCACTGCCCTTCAAAAGGCCATGCCCGAGAAGATCACAGAGATCCGGGGCCGGGGTCTGATGATCGGCATCGAACTTGCTTTTCCGGGTCATTCGGTCTGGGAGAAACTCCTTGAAGAGGGATTTGTCCTCAACCTGACCCAGGACCGGGTCCTTCGACTTTTGCCGCCCCTTGTGATTACCCGCGAGGAATTGCAGAGATTTTTAAATCGTCTGCAGCAGATACTCGCATCCTCGTAGGCAGATGAAAACGTGGAAACACAGAGAACGATATGACAAAATTGTCTTTTTGACGGTTGAAAGGGGTAAAAATCCCGGCCTGCAGCTCAAAGTCTCGCCTCTGGCCCTGGAGAAAGGCATGTAAGTTTGTGTTTGTTTGACAAAACCGTCATTATTACCTAGGAATCCTGCCTTGTAGCTGGAAGAGTTCCTGGTGATGTTGGCCCTTTTTTTCTTTTTTGAACGACCAAGTAGGTACTTTACATGGCAATGATAGAATTTCGCAACGTTCACAAATGGTATGGGGATTTTCATGTCCTCAAGAATATCAACGAGGAAGTCGAAAAGGGCGATGTGCTTGTCATTTGCGGTCCGAGCGGGTCGGGCAAGAGCACCATGGTCAGATGTGTGAACCGGCTCGAGGAGATCGATAAGGGTTCCATTTTCATGGAGGGTAAGGATATCACCCGGAAAACGGTCAACCTGAACCATCTTCGGTCCGAAATCGGGATCGTTTTCCAGCAATTCAATCTCTACCCGCATATTTCCGTCTTGAAGAACGTCATTCTGGCTCCCCTCAAGGTCAAGGGGGTTTCCAAGGTCGAGGCCGAGGCCACGGGTATGGAACTCTTGGATCGGGTGGGCATCAGCGATCAGGCCCACAAATATCCTGTCGAGCTTTCGGGGGGGCAGCAGCAGCGCGTGGCCATTGCCCGTGCCCTGGCCATGAAACCCAAGGTCATGCTCTTTGACGAGCCGACCTCGGCACTCGATCCGGAAATGATCAACGAGGTCTTAAACGTCATGAAGGATTTGGCCCGGGAAGGCATGACCATGCTCTGTGTGACCCATGAAATGAGTTTTGCCCGCGAGGTCGCCGACAGGGTCATCTTCATGGATGGCGGCGAAATAATAGAACAGGGAACCCCGGAGCACTTTTTCACCAATCCCCAGCACGACCGTACCAAGGCCTTTTTAAAGGAGATTCTTTAGCTGAAAAACCTTTTTGTCATACCAACCAGCAACAGATACGGAGGAACGTATGGGTAGCAATTGGAAAAAAACCTTTGTTTTGGCTCTCGTGCTCGTACTCGGTGTTTTCCTGGCCAGTGCCAATGCCGGAAACATCGAAAAGATCAAGGAACGTGGTGCATTGATCGCCGGTGTCAAGGATGCGGTTATCCCGTTTGGCTATATCGATGGCGATTCAAATCAGCTCGTGGGTTTTGATATCGATATCTGCCGGGCCATTGCCAAGCAGCTCGGTGTGGACCTGAAACTCAAGCCTGTTACCTCTGCAACCCGCATCCCCATGCTGGCCCAGGGTTCCGTCGATTTGTCCGCTGCCACCATGACCCACAAGTTTGCCCGTGAAGACAGCATCGACTTTTCGATCACCTATTTCATGGACGGTCAGAAGATTCTGGTCAAGAAAGACAGCGGCATCAAGAGTGTTGCCGATCTGGCCGGAAAAAAGGTTGGTACCGCCAAGGGTTCCACCTCTGAAAAGAACATCAAGGAAGCCCAGCCCGAATGCAAGGTTCTCTCCTTTGAGGGCTATCCCCAGGCCTTTTTGGCCCTGCGCCAGGGCAAGGTCGCTGCCGTGACCACCGACTCGACCATCCTTCTCGGTCTCAAGAACAGCGCTCCCAATCCCGGAGATTACGCCATTGTTGGCGAGTACATCTCTGATGAACCCTATGGTCTGGGCCTCCCGGAGAATGATTCCGATTTTCGCGATCTGGTCAACCGGACCTTGGTCGATCTCTGGAATACCGGGGAATATCTGAAGATTTACAAGAAGTGGTTCGGTAAGGACACCAACTACTATCTTCCTTTGAACTGGAAGATGGAAACCTGGCCGTACTAGTTCTATCACCTCGTGCCGGTGATCCACTGGCACATCCTCCTTTCCTGCCCCCGGACATTGATCAGCCAATCGTCCGGGGGTCAGGATCTTTCCTCCACCCCAACGAAGTGAAACGAGTGAAACGTTGAACTACCAATTCGACTGGCATCTTGTATTGAGCGGGGAGTACGCCCAGTGGCTCAAGGAAGGTTTCATCACGACCCTTGAGATCTCGGCGGTCTCCATTGTTCTGGCCATCCTTTTCGGAACGATCATCGCTGTTTTTCGCCTTTCCAAGGTCAAACCCCTGGAATGGATCAGTATGGCCTATACGGAATTTTTTCGGAATACCCCGCTTCTGGTGCAGATTTTTTTCTGGTATTTCGGTTCCGAGGCCGTGCTTCCCCAGGCGGTCAATGAATGGCTCTATGCCCGGGATTTCGAGTTCATGGCCGGGGTTATTTCCCTGACCGTGTATTCATCAGCGTTCGTGGCCGAGGAGATCCGTTCGGGGATATTCTCCATTCCCAAGACCCAGCTGGAGGCCTCTCGAGCCTCTGGTCTCAGTTTTCTCCAGGCCATGGGGTATGTGATCCTGCCTCAGGCCTTCAGGATCATTGTCCCTCCGCTCATTTCCCAATGTCTGAACATCATCAAGAATTCCTCTCTGGTCATGACTATTGGGGTGGCCGAACTGACATACATGGCTCGACAGATCGAGTCGTATACCTTTCATGGTTTCGAGGCCTTCACCATTTCCACCTGTTTGTACATCATGATTTCCCTGGTGGTCTCTTTGAGCATGAATGTGTACGACAAGCATTTTCTGCGCACCATGCAGTATTAACTGATTTGAAATTTCAGAGATTTTAGAGCGTCAAGAAATGTAAGAGGGTTGAGGGGGTATGCAAAAAAGCATACGGGATGCGCGCATGCAACTCATCCCTTCTCACCTTTTTCGACTTCCTTTACTTATATGCATTTTTACTCTTCACCTCGTTTACCAGTAGAAATTTTTTAGCAAAAGGAAACAGCCTTGCACTGGGATATTGTCTGGAATAATTTTGATTATTTTCTCATTGGAGCCTATCCTGAGGGCCCGTTGGGTGGTATGGCCATGTCCATCCTGCTGGCCATCGGGGGGGTGTTCGGGGCATTCTGGCTGGGACTTCTCTTCGGTCTGATGCGGCTTTCCAAAAAAAAATGGATCAAGTGGCCGGCTGTTGTCTATGTAGAGATCATCCGCGGAACCCCGCTTCTGATGCTCATATTCTGGTTCTATTTTCTGGCCCCCATTGCTTTTGGGCATACGCTTCCAGAAACCTGGAGTGCCCTGATCGCCTTTATCGTCTTTACCGGCGCCTATATCGCCGAGATCGTCCGGGCCGGAGTGCTCGCCCTGCCCAAGGGACAGACCGAGGCAGCCCGGGGAAGCGGTCTCTCCCCTTTCCAGACCATGGTGCACATCATTTTGCCCCAGGCACTCAGGAACATGATCCCCTCCTTTGTCAACCAGTTCGTCAGCCTGACCAAGGATACATCGCTGGCGTACATCATCGGCGTGAACGAATTGACCCGTACGGCCACCCAGGTGAACAACCGCACGCTGATCGCGCCCACAGAAATTTTCATCACCATTGCGGTGCTCTATTTCATCATCTGCTACGTGCTTACGGCCACCAGCCGGCGGCTCGAACGACAACTCGCCAAATACCAGGCCCGTGGAAACTGATAACAAACTGCATATGATCGGGTTCAGTCTGCCCGATATTCTCGTTGACCAAGTCACGCCTCTCTTGGCCCGTTACTGCCCGTACGGGTGGCAGGAGGCCGGGGGCGAGTCGGACAGCGAGCAGACCATCATACTCTATTTCGACAATCCTGTGGATGCGACCAATGTGCTGCAGGTGCTGACAGCCAGATGGCCATCCATCCAGCCGGAAACAGATTTACTGAAGAACGAGCAGTGGGCCAGTGCCTGGAAACGATTTTTCACCCCCATCGAGGTGGCCGGACGATTTCGGGTCGTGCCTCCCTGGGCCCAGGATGAACACGATGATCTGGAACCCATCGTCATCAATCCGCAGATGGCTTTTGGTACCGGCCATCATGCCACCACAAGTCTCTGTCTGGATGCGGTTGTTCGACTTCATGCATCGGGTAGGTTGCGGCCACAAGATCGTTTCCTCGATGCAGGAACCGGTTCCGGCATCCTGAGTATTGCCTGCGCCAAAATCGGACTCACCGGTTTCGGATTCGATCTCGATGTCCTGACTCTGGAAAATATCCAGGAGAATCGACGGCTCAACCACATCGATCAGGGATTTTCCGCCTTTGTGGGGTCCATTGAATCGGTTAAAGAGGATCAGCATTTCGACCTGATCATGGCCAACATTCTCGCTCCTGTGCTCATTCACCTTGCCCCTTCCCTGGTGAAACGGATGCATCCCCGGGGAAGTCTGGTTCTTTCGGGTCTTCTTGAGTCCCAGGTTGACGAGGTGGTTGCTGCATACCGCAACCAGGGATTGCTCGAGCCAGAGGTCACCCTGGAAGGCGAATGGGCCTGTCTGGTTTTTTCCTGATCGGGCTCCTTGCTTACTCATGCAAGATGCCCCCTGACCGGATCCCGCTGAGAACACCTCGGGTGGATCACGAGGTAACTCTTCAGGCGAAGGTTTTTAACAATTCAGAATTTTTGGTTGTATTGGCTGCTGCTCAAATTTGTCCCGACATGGCAGGCCGGATGAGTAGCCGGGTTTCGACCTGCATTGTTGTATCACCACGTTCGTAACGCAGGATGGCCGCTCATAGAGGCTGTCAGCTGCTTTATCGCTATTCTCCCAAGGCCCCTTGTATCAGGGCCACCACTCTCCAGGCGCCCATAAACCGGGCCTTTTGTCTGTATTTCCATGCAACGCAAATTTCTCCTCCTGAACATGTATCAGGCCATGCTCGACGAACTCGGCCCCAGTCATTGGTGGCCCGGGGAAACGCCTTTCGAGATCGCTGTGGGTGCCATTTTGACCCAGAACACCAACTGGGCAAACGTTTCCAAGGCCATCGCAAACCTCAAGGAGGCGGGGGTACTCGATGCAAAGATCATGTACGGGCTGCCCATGGAGGCGTTGGCCGAGCTGATCCGTCCAGCCGGATATTTCCGGCTCAAGGCCAAACGTCTGCATCATTTTCTCGCCTTTCTTCGATCCTCGTGCCGTTTTAATATGGATCTTTTGCCAGCCAAAGGGCTTGGTTCCCTGCGCTCCGCATTGCTGGGGGTCAACGGTATCGGTCCTGAGACCGCTGATTCCATTCTCTTGTATGCCCTGAATAAACCCACCTTTGTCATCGATGCCTACACCGCCCGGATCTGCCAACGGCATGGCCTGGTCCCCGAAGACGTCAGCTATGATGAACTCAGGGATTTTTTCATGGACGTGCTTAATCCTGATCTTAGACTGTTCAATGAATTTCATGCGTTGTTCGTGCGTGTCGGGGGGAGATGGTGCAAGAAAAGCAAGACCCTGTGCGCCACCTGTCCCCTCCAGCCGTTCATGGAAGGAGCAATCTAGAATGAAGGGTTCATTTCGTGATCACGGGACTCGTCCATGGGTTTTTGTATGTGCAGTCAGCCTGTGCTGCTGGCTTTTTTTCGGGCAGGGAATCTGTTGTGCCACCACAGCCTCAGGGATCAAGGAAGATATTGCCAGGGAAAAAAGCAGGGCATCGGCCAAAAAAAAGGCACTAACCGCCTTGTCATCCAAGGAAAGGTCCCTGTTCAAGGATTTGGCCGGAATCGAAGATCGGATTCAAAAATTGGAGGCCGATCTTGCAACCAACCGCAAGGAACTCAAGGCATTGACCCGTCGCCAGGAGGCCATGAAAACGACCTACGAGGTTTCCCGAAAAAAGAGGGAGATCCTGCGCGGGGAAGCTGAAACCCTGGTGCGCGCCCTCTGGCCCGTGTTCATCACCAAACAGACCAGTCGGCGTTTCGATCAGGGGGAATCCTGGGCTCGTGCGGAACGCGAGGCCACCTGGTTGTCTTCACTGTACGCGGAAACCGGCAGGAAGCTTTTGGCCCTCGAGGATGCTGAAAGGCAAACCCTGGCCGATCTCAAACAATTTGAGGATGCCAAAAAAGCCAGTGAAGCCAAAGACCGGGAGTTGCGGGCGGTTCAAGAAGAGTTGCTTGGCAAACGGCTGCACTTTCTAGCCGAGGTCAAGAAGGTCAGGTCCAGGGAACTTGATCTCAAGGAACAGCTCGAAGCCATTGCCGGGACGATCAAGGATCTCCATTACAAATTGGAACTTCTTGATACGCGTTCTTTTTCAAAGCTCAAGGGGCATATCGCCTGGCCGGCAAAGGGGCGGGTAGTCGAACGATTTCAACCCAAGGCGCAGCCGCCGCACCGTGGCCTCAGCCTGGCTTTGTCAGAGAATCATCCCGTGCGTGCGGTATCATGGGGCAAGGTCGTTTATGACGATCAACTTCGAGGTTTTGGCCGGGTGGTCATTGTCTTTCATGGGGAGGATTATTATTCGCTTTACGCGTTTTTGTCCCAGTCCCGAGTGACCATAGGACAAAAGGTTGAAAAGGGCGAAGTTATCGGATCGTGCGGGTATTATCCGTTGATCAAGGGAAGCGGTCTCTATTTTGAATTGCGTTTTCAGCAAAAAGCCATTAATCCTTTACAATGGTTGGAACCTGCTTGACGTGAATCAGCCCTTGTCGGTAGCGGTTTAGATAACGATTCCGTCTCGGGAACCATAGACAAAGATGAATGACCCTTTTTAGGTCGTACATGGATACAAACATTTCGGAGGAACTCATGCGTTTGAGTCATATGGTGGGTACCGCCCTCCTGCTCGGGGCGTTGCTGGTCACGACCGGTTCGGGTCTGGCCAAGGACGACCCCTATGAATCGCTCAGGCGGTTCAGCCAGGTACTCGATATGGTCGAGGAAAACTATGTGCAGGAAATCGATCGCGACGAGCTCATAAGCGGGGCCATCGACGGTATGCTTCAGGAACTCGACCCCCATTCCTCCTACATGAGCAAGGAAGATTTCGAGGTCACCCAGGAAGATCTTTCAGGCAAGTTTGGCGGGATCGGGATTCAGATAGGCATCAAGGACAAGCGCCTCACCGTGATCGCCCCCATCGAGGACACCCCCGCGTTCAAGGCCGGGCTTCAGGCCGGAGACATCATCTTTGAGATCGATGGCGAATCGGCCCTGGACATCACCTTGATGGAGGCGGTGAACCGCATCCGCGGCCCCAAGGGCAGTCCCGTCACTCTGACCATCCTGCACAAGGAAAGCTCCCGGCCCGAAAAGATCAAGATCGTCAGGGGGATCATTCCGGCCATCAGCGTGAAAACCCAGGGGCTTGAACCCGGGTATCTGTATCTGCGGGTGACCGATTTCAAGGCAAATACCGTCTATGACATGCGCAAGGCCTTGAACGAGTATACCAAAAAAGAGTCGCTCAAGGGATTGATTCTCGATCTCAGATCCAACCCCGGAGGAATCCTGAGTCAGGCTGTTGACGTGTCCGACGTCTTCCTCTCTGAAGGGTTGATCGTCTATACGCAGGGCCGGGATACGAACTCCAGACGGGAGTTTGCTGCCCACAAGCAGGACTCGGACATCTCCTGCCCCATGGTTGTGCTCATCAATTCCGGATCGGCTTCGGCCTCGGAAATCGTTGCCGGAGCGCTCCAGGATCAGAACCGTGCCCTGATCATGGGGGAAAAATCCTTTGGCAAGGGATCGGTCCAGACGATCATCCCCATGGCCGATGGCTCCGGGATCAAGCTGACCATTGCATTGTATTATACTCCCAATGGCCGCTCCATTCAGGCCGAAGGGATTGTCCCGGATATCGAATACGCCTTTGAGCCCCCGCGTTCCGCGGACGAGGATGCGACCTTCCTGGAATTCAGGGAACAGGATTTTTCCAGGCATTTGGAAAACCCCAATGGCAAGAACGGGGACGCCGATGCAGATGCTGTCCAGTCTGATGACGAGGAAAAGGAAAATCGTCGCAAGGCCGAGGAGATGCTTTCCAGGGACAACCAGCTTCGCCTGGCCCTGGAATTCGTCAAGCAACTTCCGCGGATCAGCCAGATCCATTAATCTGCGGATGCAGATACTCATTTAAACACCGGTAACCTGCCGGAGATCGTGCTCTTGACGGTCTCCGGCTTTTTTACAAAATTATTCGCCTCATGGCCGTCAAGAAACGTACACCTTCCAAAAAATCAGCTGCCAGAAAAAAGACCAAGCCCTCTGTTCATTGGTTTTTACGCTATCATGTGGCCTTGTGGGTCGTCGTGGTTGCGTTGACCGCGCTGACCACCCTGGTAGTCATGCAGCTTCCCGATCAGGATTCTGTTTCAGAACCACCGGTCCACTCGGCAGATTCAAACACTCCGGCGCAACGATCCGTCCACAAACCTACCCATAAGCCTCCTCAATCTCCGCAGACCGCTGCGCGGTTGTACGAGGAAAAAACGGAAACCCTTGAGACCCGGATCAGAGAACTGGATCTGGCCCTGATCCAGACCATGGTGGTGTATGGATATGATCCCGTGGGAATCGAACACGGCAACGTGGATACGCGTCAGCACAACGGACATGCATACCATTTTCAGCATCTTGAACTCGCACGTCCCCAGGATACGGACGGATTTCTGGATTCCCTGAGAAAGAATATCGCTTTGCTGGTACAGGGGGGTGAGCTGCGCTATGACTGCTCGGGAAATCGTGTGGTCTTGGCGGTAAACGGCGTTCAAACCCATGACATCGTTTTCAAGGCGCCTCGTCGCACGCAGCAGAAAGCACCCGCCGTTTCGCAGGGGGACGCCCGTATGGTCATTGTCATGGATGATCTTGGTCGATCCCTGGGGGCCGGACATCGCCTGGCCGATCTGACCTTTCCGATCACCTTTTCCGTCATGCCCTATGAGTCGTATTCCGCGGAGGTGGCAGATATCGCCAGAACGTATCATTGTGAACTCATCCTGCATCTGCCCATGCAGCCTCAAAGCTATCCCGAGACCGATCCCGGTCCGGGTGCCCTGTTCGTGGACATGCAGCCCAAGCTCGTGATCGAGACGGTGAATCGTGATCTGTCCATGGTCCCCGGGGTCGTCGGTGCGAACAATCACATGGGATCGCGATTCACCGAAGACAGGCTGGGGATGGATGCGGCCATGCGGGTTCTTGGAGAGCGCAATCTCTTCTTCCTGGACAGCGTGACAACCCCAAAGAGCTGCGGGGGGGAGATGACAAAAAAACATGACGTCCCGTATCTGCGCCGGGATGTATTTCTGGACAATGTCAGGGACGAGCAGGCTATTTTGTTCCAATTGCGCAAGGCCCAGACCGTGGCCGGGAAAACCGGAACCTGCATTGCCATCGGACACCCTTATCCCGAAACCCTGGCGGCGCTGGAAACCTGGCAAGAGATTCGCGATCACACAATCCGTCTGGTCCGGCTGCGTGACCTGCTTCCCTGACCGAGATCCCCACGGCAAAGGTGATCGTGTCCAACCACCGGAGATATTTGAGGCGGATTCACCCATTTGAGGCGGCCCGATTGTCTGTTCGGGCCAGGCATCATTCATCAAGCCGTTTTCTGACATCGTACCAAAATATCTTCTACTGAGTAACGGCCTGATGGTCCGAGGCCGGGGAGGAGGTTTCGAACCGTTTTTAAACGGGGTAAACCATCTATGTGCCCCACCCTGCAGGCTTGCACTTTTCAGGGCTCAGGGGTAGGTAGCGCCATTATTTAACCATTCAATTGTCAATGAGGAGGATCGTAATGATAGAACGTACTTTTTCCATTGTGAAACCCGATGCGGTTGAACGCGGTCTGCAGGGAGCCATCCTGAAGATGATCCAGGAAGCCGGGCTCAAGATCGTGGCCATGAAGATGATCCAGCTGACCA
Organism: Desulfoplanes sp. PS50; assembly: GCF_053851535.1. Classification (NCBI taxonomy): domain Bacteria; kingdom Pseudomonadati; phylum Thermodesulfobacteriota; class Desulfovibrionia; order Desulfovibrionales; family Desulfoplanaceae; genus Desulfoplanes; species Desulfoplanes sp. PS50. Next base: position 88,451 of record NZ_JBSPZA010000010.1, read on the forward strand.
AGGAGCAGGCCGAAGGATTCTATGCCGTGCACAAGGAGCGCCCCTTTTTCGGCAGCCTGGTGTCCTACATGTGCTCCGGCCCCTGTGTTGTTTCCGTGCTCGAGGGCGAAAACGCCATAGCCACATACCGCGAGGTCATGGGTGCGACCAATCCGGCCGAGGCCGCTGAAGGAACCATCCGCAAAACCTTTGCCCTGGATATTGAAAAGAATTCCTGCCATGGATCGGATGCCCCCGAGACCGCTGCCCAGGAGATTCCCTATTTTTTCAGCCAGCTCGAGATCGTGGGTTAGCCCATGGAACATCTGGGAATCATAGGAACCGGCAATATGGGCGGGGCCATGGCCCTGGGAGTCAAGGACCTTTCAGAGGTTTCCCTCTACGGATTCGATCCCTCCAAGGAGCGGATCAAATCCCTGGGCGAAACCTGCGGGCTCGTTCCCTGCGAGCATTTGAAGGAGTTGTGCGAGAAATCCACCTACATCCTTCTGGCTGTCAAACCCCATCTGGTTCCCGTGGTCCTGAAAGAGATCCAGGAATACCTGAAGCCGGACACCTGCCTCATCTCCATCGCCGCCGGGGTAAGCATCAATCGACTCCAAAAACTGAGCGACAATATCTGCCCCGTGGTCAGGGTCATGCCGAACACCCCTGCCCTGGTGGGCAAAGGGGTCTTTGCCCTCTGTCTGGACGATGAGCGTTTGAGTGAGGCGAACAAGATCTTTGTGACTGATCTCCTCGAGCACATGGGGGCAACCTATGTGCTCGAGGAACGGCTGTTTGATGCCTTTACCGGATTGATCGGCTCGGGTCCTGCCTATGTTTTTCATATCATGGAAGGACTCATCGATGCCGGAGTGAGTCTGGGTCTTGGCCGCCATGAGTCCACTGAAATGGTCAAAGGACTCTTCACCGGATCGGCGAAAATGGCTGAAAAGACCTCCCTGCATATTACCCAGCTCAAGGAGATGGTCACCTCCCCGGGGGGAACGACCATTGCCGGATTGAACAAGCTGGAAAAATACGGGGTCAAGCATGCCCTGTACAAGGGGGTCAAAGCGGCCCATGACAGGAGCAGGAAACTCGGATAATTTGTTGGATAACGAGTATACGTCACATAAAAAGGCGGTCCTTAAGGGCCGCCTTTTTTTGTGACGCACGTCGAGGTGTTGCAGAGGCACACCCGCGCATATCCGTGCCACCTGCAGCTGGTCGACGGAGGGCACTCCCTACTTGCCCAAACAGGTCTGACCGATTAGCTCAAAGGGCATGTTTACCAAAGACAATAATTCAGGCAAGATCGCCATGGCAGAGGATAGCCGAAAACGAGTTCCCCACGACGATGTTCCGAAAGGTGAGACAACGTGCTCAAAAGACCGAGAGCTTTCCCGGATTGCCGACTTTCTCTTCGAGGCCGGGATGCTCAGGAAGACCCCTCGATCGGGATATCAATTTCTGGGAACCGGACAGGAGAATGTTGCCGAGCATTCCTTCAGGACTTCGGTCATTGGATATGTTCTGGCCAGACGCATGGGCGCGGATGTTGGACACACGGTCTGCCTCTGCCTGTTTCACGACATTCATGAGGCCCGGATCGGCGATTTCAATTATGTCAACCGGATTTACAACACCTGTGATGTGGAAAAGGCCTTGCGTCATGCCACCGAGGGCACCGGAATGGGCAAGGAGATGATCGAGCAGTGGCGGGAATTGGAGGCGACCCAAACCTTGGAGGCACGCATCGCCCAGGATGCGGATCAGCTGGATTTCATCCTCAATCTGAAGGAAGAGGCGGATCTTGGCAACACCTTTGCCGCCAAGTGGCTGGACGGTGCCCTGCCCAGGTTGCGCACCGAGGAAGCCCGGGAATTGGCCGACGAGATCATGCGCACAGGCATTGACAGATGGTGGTTCGACCGTCCGGACAAGTCATGGTGGTCCAGGGGAAATGGGCATCGAAAATCATGAGAGGCATGGATACCTTGTGTGGCTTGTTCTCGCTTTCGGGCTTGCCATCGGTCTGCATCTGCTTGTTGCCGGATTGATCGTTTCCGAGGTTTTCAGGTCGTATTCCGAAAATCAGAATATGCCGACTCTGGAACTCGCATCCCTGAAATCTGGAATCATGGTTCGTCCCCTTGCCACGCAGGAAATGGCCCCACAGGGCTCTCCGGCTGAGAACCTGCTGCCTATGCGTATTGTTAACGGTGCAAACAAACTCGGGCAGGTGGAAAAGACGACCAGGGATATTCTGCGGGCTGTTCGAAAGGGCGTTCTGACCCGATGGGAACCGGCACAACCAGCGGGAAGGGGGCGAGCTGTCGTTCTTTTGGAGTTTGACGACGAGGCCCGGGTGAGGGTTGCACAGATCGCGGCTGTTTCAGGGACCAAGGATTTTATCGGATTTATGGAAGATTTTTCCGATCAATTGCAGGGACTTCGCGTAGCTGAAGACCACTGCGCATTGATCCGGGTTGAATGCGAATTCCGTGTGGGGGAGTGATGGGAGGGAAATGGTTCAAGGATGTTCTCTGGCCTCTGGCGATCACATTGACCGTGGTTATCGTGGTGTCGTGCGGCTATCTGACCGGGTTTCCCTTTTTGGAGGAACTCGAGCTCAAGGCCTTTGATCTGCGTTTGCGGGCGCGTGGGCCCATTGCTACCAGCGAGCAGGTAAGCATCGTGGCCATTGACGAGGAAAGCCTGGAAAAGATCGGGCGATGGCCCTGGTCCCGTGATGTCATGGCCAAACTGGCCAGGAAGATCGACAGCCATTCACCCCGGGCCGTGGGGTATGACATCAGCTTTTTCGATTCTCAGGAAAATCCCGCGCAAAACGAGATCCTTCTGCTGGCCAAGCATGCGGCAGAGCTGGGAATCAAGGTAACCCCCGAATTGATGGGGTATCTGAAAAATCGTCTCACAGCCACCAATGCCGATCTTCAGCTCGCCCTTGCCCTGCAAAACGCCACTTCCCCGCAAATTCTCGGGTATTATTTCAATCTGGCATCAGACGCCCAAAGGATCGAGCATACCCTGGACAGGGCGGCCTCCTATCCGATCCAGAAGACAGTGAAAAATGTCGAGATCAAGGAGCCTCCCGTGCCCCGGGCCCGCAAGGCGCGCACAAATATCGAAATTCTGGCTCGGGCAGCCTCTTCCCAGGCCTTTTTCAATATTCTTCCCGATGGTGATGGAACCATCCGCAGATATCCCTTGACCATGTCCTATGGCGGACAATTCTACCAACCCCTGGCCGCGGCCCTTGCCTGTCTGACCGATTCCCGCAAGCCGCCGACCATTCTCCTTGGACCGCTGGGGCTCATGGGTGTCGAGCTCGGTGACAGGTTTGTTCCCAGTGACGAATCCGGTCGGGTCATTCTGAACTACCGGGGTCCGGAAAAAACTATTGCCCATGTTCCGGCCTGGAAAATTCTTCAGGGCACAGCGGAAAAAGATCTGTTGACAGACAAATTTCTCATGGTCGGCGTGACAGCCCCGGCTGTGTATGATCTTCGGGTTACCCCCTATGGGGTGGCCTATCCCGGGCTCGAGGTTCAGGCCACTGCTTTGGACAATATCCTTCAGCAAGACTTCATCCGTAAGCCGGGGTGGGCACCCCTGTTCGACCTGACAGCCATCATCGGACTCGGTCTGATCTGTCTGGTCTTTTTGTGGCGGATGAATCCGGTGGGTTCCGTATTCGGATTCGTGATTCTTTTTGCCGGCTATCTCGTTGTGAATCAGTATTTTTTTGTCCAGCGTCTCTATTGGCTCAACCTGATTTATCCCCTGACCACCTTTTTGACCTGCTATCTGGGGCTCAATGTCTATCGGTTCATCTTTGCGGACAAGCAGAAACGGCAAATCCGACAGGCCTTTAGCAAATATCTGGACCCCCATGTGGTCGAGGATGTGGTCGATGATCCTGAAAAACTGCGGCTTGGAGGGGTCAAACAGGACCTGACCGTTCTTTTTTCCGATATCCGCGGGTTTACGTCCATCTCGGAAAGACTTTCCCCTGAGGCCCTGGTTCGTCTGCTTAATGACTATCTTACCGAAATGACAGGTATTGTCATGGCCAGGCGCGGACTGCTCGACAAGTACATCGGTGATGCGGTCATGGCCGTGTTCGGGGCCCCCCGTCATTATCCCGACCATGCGCGCATGGGCTGTCTGGTGGCTCTGGAGATGATCGAGCGACTGGAAAAGCTCAACGACACGTGGAAGGTCCAGGATTGGGGGAAGAGCGGTCCGCCTCCACCTCTTAGGATCGGGGTGGGCGTGAATACCGGACCCATGGTTGCCGGAAATATGGGATCGCGGGATCGATTTGACTACACGGTCATGGGGGATAACGTGAACCTGGGGTCACGATTGGAGGGGCTGAACAAGGTCTACAAAACGCAGATCATTATCAGTCAAGCCACTCTGGATCAGCTCGGGGACGGGTTCTGGGTCCGTTGCCTGGACCGGGTTCGAGTCAAGGGCAAGGGAGATCCTGTGGCCATTTATGAACTTCTGGGTAAAAAGATCGAAAACGTGGCCTGTCCGCTCGGCTACCTGGCCGAATACGAGGAGGCTCGGCGTCTTTACGAGCAGGGGCATTTTCTCGAGGCGGATAGAACGTTTGCCGGACTTCAAAAAGCGTCTCCCCAGGATCCGGTTATTTCGCTTTACCGGACGAGACTTGGGCAGCTTATGTCCGATCCGCCCGAAACGTGGGACGGGGTGTATACCTTTACTACCAAATGAGAAGCAAGGAGTGCGCAGTACTCAGTACGCAGGGCGCAGTAAAACAAGGTGGGTATATGCAGGTGGCAGTGATTTCGGATACGCATCAATATGTCGTGAATCGTGAACTCGAAAATCTCTACGAACGGTTCATGGCCGGGGCCGATGTGCTCATTCACCTTGGAGACATGGTCGGGGAAGAGGTGAATGGTTTTTTTCATCAGCATCCCCGATTCTATAGCGTTCGCGGGAATTGTGATTTCGGAAGCTGGGCCCAGGAGGTTCCTGTGACCCGAACCTTGTCCCTGGACGGCTTCAGGATCGGCGCAGCCCATGGCTGGGGGCCGCGAAGTGCTGTCTGGAAAAGTGTTCTCGACTCCTTTGGGCCGGGATACGATCTTATCCTCTATGGGCACACCCACGCGCGGGACCAAAAGGTTATTCCGGGAGGACCCATGGTTATCAATCCCGGTTCTCTGATGGCACCTCGGGATGGGTTGCCCGGGCTGGCGATTCTCCATCTCCATCCAAAGATTCTTCCAGAGGTCGCCTGGGTCGATGTGGAGCCTGATCCGGTATGAAGATGCTGGAATCTGCAGGAGACAGATACAAAACGCGGCAGCCATGAGTTCATGGCTGCCGCGTTTTGTATGTGCGATCGAAGCACAAGCGCGGATCAGTTTTCCAGCACCCGCTGGTTCAGGACCTCGATGGTCGCCTGAGCGCGCAGGGCATCGAGCAGTGCGGAGAACAATTCCTGCTTGCGGGCCTGCTCCAGGGTCATGGTCCAGTAGGAGGATTCCTTGTCCCAGGCCTCGGTGTCCGGTTTGATGCGCTCATTCACCCTGGCCAGGACAACACCGGTGGTCACAGGGAAGGTGGTGTCAAACCAGTTTGTATCCTCAGTGCTGAAAACCTTTTCAACCAGTTCGGGGTTCATGCCCAGGCCAGGGATAAAACCCTGTCTTCCAAAGGCTTCACTGGTCTTGATCTGGTCATCGAGACTCGTTTTCGGATCCTTGAGCCGTTGAGCGAGTTCGGTTTTGGCTTTTTCCTGGGCGATGGCCTTGGCCCCTTCCTGCTTGAGGGCCGAGACGATCCGTGGCTTGACCGCATCGATCTCCAGGGTGTGGGCGGCATCTTCAGCGACCTTTTTGGCCATGAGGTAGCCGTCCTCCAGGAGGATGGGTGCCTGGGTGGTTTCACCATCCATAAGCGCGAACAATGTGCCAACGGCTTCAGAGGGGATCTCGATTTCCCTGGGACCTTCGGCTTGGGTGAAAAAATCCGTGGTCTTTATATCCACGTTCAAAGATTCTCCTGCCTTGTCCAAATCCTCTCCGGTGATGACCATCTCAAGAACCTGATCCAGGGCATCCTGGATGGAGTCGGCAGCCTGATCTTCGGCCAGCTTGATCCGAATGTCGTCACGAACCTTGTCCAGAGGACTGATCCCTTCGGGCATGCGGTCTTCGACCAGGATCAGGTGGAATCCAAAGGCAGTTCGGATCGGTTCGCTGACCTGGCCTTTCTCAAGATCAAAGGCGGCCTGTTCAAATTCCGGGACCATGTTTCCCCTGGAAAACCAGCCAAGATCTCCGCCCTGCGCCCTGCTCGGACCCTGGGAAAAGGTGGTCGCCAAATCCTCAAACGAGGCACCCTTCTTGTATTTGGCAAGGATCTCTTCAATCTGTTTGCGGGCCGTGTTCACCTCTTCGTCTCCGGCATCTTCGGGCACCTTGATCAGGATATGTCTGGCCTTGACCTGTTCTTCCTGCATGAATTCGTCAGTATGGGCCGCGTAATAAGCCTCAATGGCGGGTTCGGGGATTTCTTCGCCAGCGGCCAGGGTCTCGGGGGAGAGGAGGAGATACTCGACCTGTATCTTGGTCGGTACGGCGAACTCGTCCTTGTGGTCTTCGTAGTAGGCCGTGATCTGCTCCGGGGACGGGGTGACCTGGTCAACATAGTCGGCCTGGTTGAACAGGACATAGTCGATACGGGCCTGTTCCCGGGCAAAGAGGAAGAAATCCCTGGCCTCCTCTTCACTGATCATGCCGGGAAGGGTGAAGTATTCCCGGATCTTGCTGGTTTTCAGATCCTGAGCAAAACTTGATTCAAATTGGGCCGGGGTCATTCTGTTGGCCTGGAGCAGGGACTGATATCTGTCCCTGTCGAATTGTTCTGCCTCGTTCAAAAAGACCGGCATGTTCATGATGGCATTTCTGAGCTCTACATCGGAGACCATGACACCTTCCTTGTCAGCCAGCTCCGAAAGAAGTTCCTGATCGATCATGGCATTGAAAACCTGCTGTTTGAACTGCATGGCCCGAATGTCTTCAGAGGAAAGGTTCGGGCGCTGCTGGCGCAGGGCCTCAAGACGGCTCTCATATTCCTGCATAAAATCCTGGACCGTGATGACACGTTCGTTGACCTTGGCCAGGATATTGACGTTGTCGTTCGTAAAACTGCCGACGCCCCAGAAAACAAAGACCAGGACGATGAGTCCGAACAGGAGTTTGACTCCCCAGGATTGTGAGTGCTGACGGATGATATCGAGCATTGTTTCTCCGATATGGCGGTTATCAACAAGGTGGAAGACGCGGATTCCGTTCAGGGAAGTACGTTTCTTGCCGACTACACGTTTTGAGGTTGATTCTTGACGTAATTGAGCAATCCGCCGATCCTGATAATGGCAATGTCTTTTTCGGTCAACTCATGGGCCAAACGAATCGTGGTTCCGGTATCAAGAAGCGCGGCAACGGTTTGTTTGGGGCGGATCTCGGCGGTGGTCAGGGACATGGTCGCAGCCAGGGTCACCTTGTCGTAATCAGCCGGGTCGGCAAAGACGAGGGGAAGGATGCCGAAGTTGATCAGATTGGCCATATGGATGCGTGCAAAGGATTTGGCGATGACGATTCGGATCCCCAGGTGCCTCGGAGCCAAGGCCGCATGCTCACGGCTCGAACCCTGGCCGTAGTTTTCTCCTCCAACGATGATGCTTTCCTTCGCCTGTTTGGCCCGTGTGACAAAAGCCTGATCCGTTCGGGAGAAGATGAATTCACTGATGGCCGGGATGTTCGATCGCAGAGAAGTGATTTCTGCCCCACCCGGGAGGATGTGGTCCGTGGTGATATTGTCCCCGACCTTTAAGGTTACCGGCAGGGCGATACGATCGGGCAGCGGGGAAAAGGTTTCCAGGGCGACAATATTGGGGCCGCGAACAATGGGCACGTCCTGGCCATGTTCCGGAGGGAAAACGAACATGTCCCGGATGGAGGGGATGTCTGCGGGAAGCTCGGGTCTGACAATCTCCTCTCCCCAGGTGGCCGGATCGGTGAATGCCCCGTTGAGCGCACAATAGGCCGCAGTGACCGGACTGGCCAGATAGACCTGAGCGTCGAGAGTGGCACTGCGTCCCTCGAAGTTCCGGTTGAAGGTTCGAACGCTCACGCCGCCGGAACAGGGGGATCCCCCCATGCCGATGCACGGGCCGCAGGCGCATTCGAGCAGCCGTCCGCCCGCATCGATGATCGGTTCAAGAAGATTGTTGCGCACGAGCAGTTTGAGAACCTGCCTGGACCCCGGGGCGATGAGGACGTCAGTTGTCTCGGCGGTTGTTTTGTCCGAGAAGATGGTTGCTACCTGGGTCAGGTCGGCGAAGGAGGAGTTGGTGCATGAGCCAATGGCCACCTGATCAACCTTCAGCCCGGCAAGTTTGCGCACGGGAACGACCTTGTCGGGCATGTGCGGAGCTGCGACCAGGGGTTCCAAGGCGTCAAGATCGATGGTGATCTCTCGGTCATAGGTCGCATCCGGGTCAGCGGCCAAGGGACTGAAATCAGATTCGCGGCCCATGGCTTTCAAAAAAGACCGGGTGTTGTTGTCCGAAGGAAACACGGAACCCGTAGCCCCGAGCTCGGCACCCATGTTGGTGATTGTGGCCCGTTCGGGGACGCTCAGGGTTGATACACCTGGGCCATCGTATTCCATGACCGCACCGACTCCCCCCTTGACCGTGAGTTCTCCGAGAAGATGGAGGATGATGTCCTTGGCGGTTGCAAAGCCTCGAAGTTTTCCTGTCAGATGAATCCGAAAGACCCTGGGCATGGGCAAGGTATACGGATGGCCGGCCATGGCCAGGGCCACGGAAAGTCCCCCCGCCCCCATGGCCAGGGATCCGAGGCCTCCAGCGGTGGGGGTATGACTGTCCGATCCTATAAGGGTGGTGCCGGGCTTGGCGAAATTTTCCAGATGAAGCTGGTGGCAGATACCGGTACCGGGGGGAGAAAAAACGATCCCGTACCGGGCGGCAATGGATCTGAGAAACCGGTGGTCGTCAGGGTTTTTAAACCCCATCTGCAAGGTGTTGTGATCGACGTAGCTGACGGAAAGATCGGTCTTGACCCGGGAAATGCCCATGGCCTCGAGCTGCAGATAGGCCATGGTTCCTGTGGCATCCTGGGTCAGGGTCTGGTCGATGCGCAGGGATATCTCCCGGCCGGGACGCATCTCGCCGTCAACAAGATGATCGGCTATGATTTTTTGGGTCAATGTGCTGGACATGGCCTATCCTGTATTTTCAAATCCATTTGAAAAAAAGATCGAAACGGGAAATCCGCTTCGCAGCAATTCGGATTGTCGCATAAAGAGAGCGATGGATCCTTGGCTGGGTAACTATCGGCTATTGCTCGAAGCGCATTCGGGCGAGCTTGTTCTTTCGAAAGAGAATTTCTGTTTCAAGACGCAGTTTGTCCTGTTTGAGCTGAAATATCTCCTGGGGAAAGAAGATCCCCTTAGAAGGGTCTTCCTGCAGAAGAAGCTCCCTGGCCTTGGCCTCGCACTCGGTGCGCTCCTTGGAAAAGGCTGTTATCTCGGCTTCAAGTTCTTCAGGTGTTGGTAATTTTGATTCGCTTGGGTTTGTGCTCATTGGAAACCTTTTTGGGCCCGGGCCGGGTGGATCGCATGGCGTCCTGGGGTCGGGGCAGATTGTTGAATGTGGTCCAGAAATCCGGCCAAAGGGCTGTGAGTTCACCGGGATTGGCCAGACAGATGCCCGGAATGACAAAGGAGGCCATGACATAGGCCACGGTCCACAGGGGAGAGGGGCTTTCCCATGCATCGGCAGGCGGTGTGGATCGTGAACCAGTGGGGCGGATATCGATCCGGTCTTTTTTAATGGTATGGTCCACACCGAGAAAATTGAGAAAATCTTCGGCATGGGCCAATTGGTTCGTTAAAGAACCGCATGTGATGGTCGCGTTTTTGGTCACCCCGAGGCACATGGCCGTGACCAGGGGGAAAAACATTTCCCGTTCGGAAATATCCACATAGACCCCATCGGGGCGACCCTCGCAGGATGATTCAATGCCCTTGTCGGTCATGTTCAGGCTGATCCCAAACTCAGTGAACAACGAGGCGATGGAAAGGGCGGGGTCGTCCCCTTCGACCCATTGGCCGCTAAGATGTGCCTTGCCTTCTCTGAAAAAGGGCAAGGCCAGGAGGTAACTGCCAAGGGAACGGTCAATGGGGATTGCCACCTGGCCTTTCCTGCATTCCGGCCTGCGGGGGGGAATGGCGATACAATTTCCCTCCTGGCGGATGGAAATGTTGAACTGGTCCAGAATCTGTTTAATCGGATCGGCCACAGATTTGGCAAAGGCCTCGTTTTTGAGTGTGAGTGTGAGTCCTTTGGGAAAAAGGGGCGCGGTCACAGCCAGGGCCAGGATGAAGGATGTTTCGATATCCCATGGAATTTCGACGCGTTCGGGCAGGTGTCCGGCGGTTTCAAGACGGACAGGAAGGCCGTTGGCATGGGGATCGATGATTGTCATCCGGGCCCCAAGCTGGGGGAGAAATTTCTGGATAGGGCGCAGATCAAAGAGCTTTGTGCTCGAATTGCCTGTGAATTTGATCTGTCCGGGTTTGACCAGGCCCAGACACAGGAGCAGGTAAAAATTGAAGGTGCAGCTGCCGCAGAAAATGACCTTTCCATCCATGGAAAATTCTTTGCCGGGCTGGCTCTTGAAGGAAGATCGGTCCCAGGAAAGGGACGCCCCGGCCTGGTTCAATCCCTTGATCAGCTCGATATTCACATCGCTGCACTGGAAATGGTTCAGGATGAAGGGTGTAGAACAATGGGTCGCGAGGGTGATGGCCACTCGGGTCTGGAGGGTATCTCGGGGACCCTGGATATCAATCTGAAGGGGCTGTTTGCGTGGGTACATGCAAAACGCACCCCTGGCCTTGCCGCTTTTCTGCTCGGCCTGGGCGTAGGCAAGGGAGTTGATGATCAAAAAGAGTTTCCGCAGATTGGCCTTGTCGAGATCGTGTTTTTCAAAGGCCTTGCTCCAGATGGACCACAATCGTTTTTCCTGGCCGGCATCAATAATGGAAACACGTTTGCGTTTGCGCGAGCCCGCAGCCTTGGCCAGAAGCTGGGTACGTTCACCCACCAGGGCGGCGATCTTTTCGTCCAGCAATTCGATTTCCTGGGAAAGAGATATGGTTTTGGGTCGTTCGGATCGGTTCATGGGATTCGCCTGGAAAAAGAGTGAAATAAAGTGAGATACTTTAAAGAGAAGATGAGTGAAACTCAACCTTTTTATTGGGTACGATTTTGTCAGCAGCGTTTGCTGTTGCTCGATCCTGTCGACTGGCTCAAAGGGTCGATACCAGCCTGGCAGCCAGACCGGAGATATTTTTACTGTCAGCGACCCCTTTTCTCCCATCCTGGTCATGTCGGGCGACTCGATGCAACCATGCTTGTATCAGCCACAAAAAGATGTCAGAATCCTTTACAGGGTGTCAAATCAGGGCAACGGGTTGTGAAGAATGGAACATAAATATCCCAGGTGGCATCAGGAATATCACCGTGTTGGGCAAAAGAATCGCCTGGCATCGTCATTGCTTTATACCACGCTGTTGGCGGCGAGATGGACTGGTGGCATGCATAATAACTGAATTTTTAGGTGGTTAAGGATAACATGATAAAAAATTCACAAAATGCTTGAAATCGGAATCCTTTCGCTGTAAACAGTGAACACGTTATTTGCTAGCGTCGATGAAGACATACACATGTCCCACACTGAAAGGAGGTTCTATTATGGCTTTGGTTGCACCACATGGTGGTAAAGGTTTGGTTTGTGCTTTGCTTGAAGGCGATGCTCTCGCCGCTGAACAGAAAAAGGCCGAAGGCCTCAAGCGTATCGCTATTTCCCCCCGTGCCAAGGGTGACTTGATCATGATGGGTATCGGCGGATTCAGCCCTTTGACCGGCTTCATGGGCAAGGCCGACTGGAAGAGCGTATGTGACAATTTTACAATGACCGATGGTACCTTCTGGCCCATCCCCATCACCCTGGACATCTCTGCCGAAGACGCTGCTGAGATCAAGGAAGGCGACGAAGTCGCTCTCTGGGATCCCAAGAAGGATGTCATGATGGCTACCATGAAGATCGAAGAAAAATACGAGATGACCGAAGACGACAAGCTCTACGAGTGCGAAAAGGTCTTCAAGGGCAATGGCGAAGACTCTCAGGGCGACTTCATGAAGATCGCTCTCGAGGATCATCCTGGCGTCAAGATGGTCATGGCCCAGCAGCCTTTCAATATTGCCGGTCCCGTCAAGGTTCTCTCCGAAGGCGACTATCGCGAAAGATTTCCTGGCTGCTATATGACTCCTGCCGAAGCCCGCGCCACCTTCGAAGAACGCGGATGGTCCACTGTCGCCGCTCTGCAGCTTCGTAATCCCATGCATCGTTCCCATGAATTTTTGGCCAAGATCGCCATTGAAGTCTGTGACGGTGTATTCATCCACTCCCTGATCGGTAATCTGAAGCCCGGCGACATCCCGGCTGAAGTCCGTATCAAATGCATCGACACACTGATCGATTACTATTTTGTGAATGAAAACATCGTGCAGGGCGGATATCCTCTGGACATGCGCTATGCCGGTCCTCGCGAAGGCCTGCTGCACGCCACTTTCCGCCAGAACTATGGTGTCAACCGTATGATCATTGGTCGTGACCATGCCGGCGTTGGCGATTTCTACGGTCTGTTTGAAGCCCAGGAAATTTTCGACAGGATCCCCTATGTTAAGGATGCATGTCCCGATCCGGGCAAGGCGCTCCTGTGCGAACCTTTGAAGATCGACTGGACCTTCTACTGCTTCAAGTGTGATGGCATGGCCTCCATGAGAACCTGCCCCCATACCAAGGAAGACCGTGTCATCCTCTCCGGAACAAAGTTGCGCAAGGCCCTTTCCGAAGGCCAGGATGTTCCTGATCATTTCGGTCGTGACGAAGTCCTCGTATTGCTGCGCGAATACTACGAGAATCTGACTGAAAAGGTCGAGGTCAAGATGCAGAAGGCAGCATCTGCTTCAGACATGAAATAATTTGTTTCTTGTGTGGTTCAGTACAACCGGGGAGAGATCAAATGGTCTCTCCCCGTATCATCGTCATGTCCTTTGAGATGACCTGTAGCGTGTGTGGAAAAACCTGTTGGCCGGAGAGGCGAAGAGCCCGGTGCGCCACCTTGCGATTTTTTTCACTTTCTCCTTGACACGCTATGTGCGGCTTGATAATCCCGCTTCAAAGCTAGTTGATGGTAGTGGAAGGGAAGGCCGGAATTTTCGAGTCTGTCTCGAACACTCAGCTTAGGCTTCATGAGCGGTAACGTGGTTATGTGTTAACAAACTCTTAGAGTAGGAGGAAATTATGCCAACCTATGTAAACCCGGAAAAGTGTGACGGCTGTAAGGGCGGCGAAAAGACTGCCTGCATGTACGTCTGCCCCAACGACCTGATGATCCTCGATCCTGATGAGATGAAGGCATACAACCAGGAGCCCGAAGGTTGCTGGGAGTGTTATTCCTGTGTCAAGATCTGTCCCCAGGGCGCTATCACCGCTCGTCCTTATGCCGACTTCGCACCCATGGGTGGTACCTCCATCCCCATGCGGAGTGCTGAAGACATCATGTGGACCATTCAGTTCCGCAATGGTCAGGTAAAACGTTTCAAATTCCCCATCCGGACCACTCCTGAAGGTTCCATCAAGCCTTTCGAGGGAAAGCCCGAAGCCGGTGATCTCGAAGACAGCCTGATGTTCAACGAGACCGAGATTGTCACTCCCAAGGAAGTTCTGAACAAGAAGTTCGACGTCGAAGACGCTGATCTCTCCGAAACTTGGGTTTCCGCTGCTCACAAGTAGCCGTGACAAAAGGAATTTAATCCGTTTTATCTCTAATACATTCAAGGAGGAGCAAAAATGCCTCGTATTCCTGTAAAAGAACAGCCCAGAGGGATCGCTCTCGCTGAGCCTACTGTTGAAGAAATGGATGTTGACATCCTACTCGTTGGTGGCGGCATGGGTTGCTGTGGCGCCGCTGTCGAAGCCGTTCGCTGGGCCGACAAGGTCGGTGGCGACATCAAGATCTTTCTCCTGGACAAGGCCGCTCTGGAACGTTCCGGCGCTGTTGCCCAGGGACTTTCCGCCATCAACACCTACATGGGCAAGAACGATCCCGACGATTACGTCCGCATGGTCCGTACCGACCTCATGGGCCTCGTTCGCGACGACTTGATCTTTGATGTCGGCCGTCACGTCGATGACAGTGTCAAACTGTTTGAAGAATGGGGCCTGCCCATCTGGATCCGTGACGACGACGGCAAAATCCTCAATGGTGCCAAAGCCAAGGCCAAGGGCAAATCCCTGCGCAATGGCGACGCCCCCGTCAACGAAGGTAAGTGGCAGATCATGATCAACGGTGAATCCTACAAATGTATCGTCGCTGAAGCTGCGAAGAACGTTTTGGGCGAAGACCGTTACATGGAACGCATGTTCATCGTGAAACTGCTTCTGGATGCCAACGAGCCCAACAGGGTTGCTGGCGCCGTCGGTTTTTCCGTTCGTGAAAACAAGGTCATCCTTTTCAAGACCAACGCCATGCTCGTTGCCTGTGGTGGTGCCGTTAACGTATACCGTCCCCGGTCCACCGGTGAAGGTCTCGGTCGTGCCTGGTACCCCGTATGGAACGCCGGTTCCACCTACACCATGTGTGCTCAGGCCGGTGCTGAAATGACCATGATGGAAAACCGTTTCGTCCCCTGTCGTTTCAAGGATGGTTACGGTCCTGTTGGTGCATGGTTCCTGCTGTTCAAGGCCAAGGCAACCAATGCTTTCGGTGAGGACTATTGTGTCAAAAACGCTGCCATGCTCGCTCCTTACGAGAAGCGCGGCTACGCAAAGGGCAACGTCATCCCCACCTGTCTGCGTAACCACATGATGCTTCGTGAAATGCGCGATGGTCGCGGTCCCATCTACATGGATACCGCTGGCGCTCTGCAGTCCACGTTTGCTACCATGACCGAGCCCGAGCAGAAGCAGCTTGAAGCCGAAGCCTGGGAAGACTTCCTGGACATGTGTGTTGGTCAGGCCAACCTGTGGGCCGCTATGAACATCGAGCCTGAAAAGGTCGGTTCCGAGCTTGCTCCTTCCGAACCCTATCTGCTTGGTTCTCATTCGGGTTGTTGTGGTATCTGGACTTCCGGTCCCGACGAGGACTGGGTCCCCGAAGATTACAAGGTCAAGGCTGACAACGGCAAGGTCTACAACCGTATGACCACCGTCAACGGTCTCTTCACCTGTGCTGATGGTGTCGGCGCTTCCGGTCATAAGTTCTCCTCCGGTTCCCATGCTGAAGGTCGCATCACCGGTAAGCAGATGGTTCGCTGGGTTGTCGATCACAAGGATTACAAGCCTGCCATCAAGGAAAAAGTCGAAGATCTGGCCAAGGAAATCTATCAGCCCTGGTATACCTATACCGCGAACGAAGCTGCCTCCACCGACTGTAACGTCAACCCCAACTTCATCAGCCCCAAGAACTTCATGATGCGTCTGATCAAGGCTACTGATGAATACGGTGGTGGTATTGCCACAAACTACATCTGCTCCGAGAATTCCTTGAAGACCGGTTTCAACCTTCTGGATATGCTCGAAGAAGATTCCCTGAAGCTGGCCGCCCGTGACCTCCACGAACTGCTTCGCTGCTGGGAGAACTATCATCGTCTGTGGACCGTTCGTCTGCACATGCAGCACATCATGTTCCGTAAGGAAACCCGTTATCCCGGTTTCTACTATCGTGCTGACTTCATGGGTCTTGACGATTCCAAATGGAAGTGCTTCTGTAACTCCAAGTACAATCCTGCTACCGGTGAGACCGTTGTTTACAAGCGGCCTTACTACCAGGTCATCCCTGATTAATAGGGCATGTTAAATAACTGCGGGCCGCTTATGGCCCGCAGTTATTTGATGTTCATGAAATGGTCTATGCCAAAGCTATGACATCAGGGTTCTAGTTTCGGCTTAGGCCATTTTGTTCGTATTATGGATGCATAAGATTGTTCCCCTGGAGGAAGATAATGTCTACAAGCAGCATTTTAGTAATTGGTGGGGGATTCAGTGGGATTACCGCCGCACTGGAGGCTGCAGAAGTGGGTCACGAGGTGTTCCTCATTGAGAAGAGCCCTTTTCTTGGTGGCCGCGTTTCGCAGCTGAATAAATATTTCCCCAAATTGTGTCCTCCGTCTTGCGGACTGGAAATTCAGTTCCAACGACTGAAAAAGAATCCTAACGTGAAATGCTTCACCATGGCCGAGGTGACTGCAGTCTCCGGCGAAGTGGGAAATTACGAAGTCAGCGTGAAGGTTCGGCCCAGACATACAGCTCCTCAGTCCGTTGAGCTCGACGAACTGGCGGGTAAACTCTCCATGAACGTCGAAGACGAATTCAACTTCGGACTGAGTTTTCGTAAGGCTGTCTACAAGGATGTGCCCTTTGCCTTTCCGTCCAGATACGTTGTCGACACGGATAATCTGTCGGATGCTGACAAAAATGTGCTCGCCCAGAATGAGTACATCGATTTGAATGAAAAGGAAAAGGACATCACCCTGAATGTAGGGAGCATTGTCATCGCTACCGGCTGGAAGCCCTATGATGTGACCAAGCTCACCCTTTTAGGTGCTGGAAAGATCAAGGATTGCATTTCCAATATGCAGATGGAGC